>DAOQRI010000126.1:0-6796 GCA_035355475.1 Rhodoferax sp.
ATCGAGCAGATGCGCCTGTCCTGCACCAAGAGCATTCTGGAGCGCCGTGATGTGGTGATCGTGGCTACGGTTTCCGCCATCTACGGTATTGGCCAGCCAGAGGCGTATCACAAGATGATCATGACCCTGCGGGTGGGCGACAAGCCGGGCCAGCGCGACCTGATCGCGCAGCTGGTGCGCATGCAGTACCAGCGCAACGATATGGACTTTTCGCGTGGCACGTTTCGCGTGCGCGGCGACACCATTGACGTGTTTCCGGCTGAGCACAGTGAAATGGCCATCCGGATCGAGCTGTTTGACGATGAGATTGAGTCGCTGCAATTGTTTGACCCGCTGACCGGGCGCATCCGCCAGAAAATTCCTCGCTTCACGGTGTACCCCAGCAGCCACTACGTGACGCCCCGCGAGCAGGTGCTGGCTGCCGTGGAAACCATCAAGGTCGAATTGGCGGAGCGTTTGAAGTTCTTTGTGTCCGAAGGCAAGTTGGTCGAAGCCCAGCGCCTGGAGCAGCGCACGCGCTTCGATCTGGAAATGCTCAGCGAAGTGGGTCATTGCAAGGGCATCGAAAACTATTCGCGTCACTTGAGTGGATCCGGCCCCGGCGAGCCGCCGGCCACGCTGACGGACTACCTACCCAAGGACTCGGTGATGTTTCTGGACGAATCCCATGTGCTGATTGGCCAGTTTGGTGGCATGTACAACGGAGACCGCTCGCGTAAGACCACGCTGGTGGAATATGGCTTTCGCCTGCCCAGCGCGCTGGACAATCGGCCGTTGAAGTTCGAAGAATTTGAGACCAAGATGCGCCAGGCCATTTTTGTGTCTGCCACACCCGCCCAGTGGGAGCAGAACCATGCAGGCAAGGTGGTAGAGCAACTGGTGCGGCCCACCGGGCTGGTGGACCCCGAGGTGGAAGTGCGCCCGGCCACTCACCAGGTGGATGATGTGCTCCAGGAAATCCGTATCCGGGTCGAAAAGAACGAGCGCGTTCTCATCACCACGTTGACCAAGCGCATGGCCGAGCAGTTAACGGATTACTTGAGTGACAACGGTGTCAAAGTGCGCTACCTGCACAGCGATGTGGATACCGTCGAGCGGGTGGAAATATTGCGTGATCTGCGCCTGGGTGCCTTTGACGTATTGGTGGGCATTAACTTGTTGCGCGAAGGCTTGGACATACCGGAGGTATCCCTGGTTGCCATTCTGGACGCGGACAAAGAAGGATTTTTGCGTTCCGAACGTTCACTGATTCAAACCATTGGCCGCGCTGCGCGCAATCTGCATGGCCGCGCCATCCTGTATGCCGACAAGATGACCAACTCCATGGAGCGGGCCATGGGCGAGACCGAACGGCGTCGCAAGAAGCAGATCGCATTCAATCTGGCCAACGGCATCACCCCACGCTCCATCGTCAAGCAGGTGCGGGACCTGATTGACGGGGTCTACAGCGAAAAGGCGGGCAAGGAAGCCGAGCGACTGGAGCGTGATGCGATGCAACGGGCTCAGGTAGAGGACATGAGCGAGAAAGACATTTCTCGCGAAATTAAGCGTCTGGAGAAACTGATGATGGAGCACGCCCGCAATTTGGAGTTCGAAAAAGCAGCAAAAGTGCGCGACCAGCTGGGTATTTTGAAGGAGCAAGCGTTTGGTGCTTCAGGGAGCGACAACATCATTCCCTTGGTCGCCGGTGGCAAATAGTCCAAAAGAGAGACTGGTCAGTCTAATTACCCGAGCAAATTGCTTGGTTTCTTGCTATACTTGATCAGCTTAGTCAACCAAGAGCGACTGAAGGAGCTATTTATGCGTCTCACCACCAAAGGCCGTTTTGCCGTTACAGCGATGATCGATCTGGGTCTGCGCCAAAGCGCCGGTCCCGTCACGCTGGCCGCTATCAGTCAACGCCAGCAGATTTCCCTATCTTACCTTGAACAATTGTTTGGCAAGCTGCGCCGTCACGAGTTGGTGGAGTCTACGCGCGGACCGGGTGGCGGCTACACACTGGCACGCAAGGCGGCTGATATTACGGTTGCCGACATCATTGTTTCGGTGGACGAACCCATAGATGCCACCCACTGCGGAGGCAAAGAGAACTGCCATGGTGAAGGCGAGCGCTGTATGACACACGACCTGTGGGCGTCACTCAACGTGCGCATGGTGGAGTTTCTGGATTCGGTCACGTTGCAGAAACTGGTGGATGATCAATTGGCCAAAGGCCTGCATGTGGAAGACAAGCCCAGTGTCAAACGTGCCATTTCGGCCATGCCCATGAGCAAGCCGATTCGTGTCAACGCTCCCAACTCGGTGTTTGCTCTGGGCAACGCTTTTTCGAAAAACTGAAGTCTCGCCATGGAAACCACTCCCCACTTTCCCATCTACATGGACTACAGCGCCACCAATCCCTGCGACGAACGCGTGGTGGACGCCATGGTGCCCTGGTTACGCAATCACTTTGGTAATCCCGCGTCTCGCAGCCACGCATGGGGTTGGGAAGCCGAAGCCGCCGTTGAAAAAGCGCGTGGCCAAGTAGCTGATCTGATTGGTGCGGACCCGCGCGAGATAGTTTGGACCTCTGGTGCCACCGAATCCAACAATCTGGCGCTCAAGGGCGCTGCGCACTTCTACCAGTCCAAAGGTAAGCACATCATCACGGTCAAGACCGAGCACAAAGCGGTGCTTGACACCTGCCGGGAGTTGGAACGTCAGGGATTCGAGGTGACCTATTTGGATGTGCAGGAAGACGGGCTTGTCAATCTGGATGCCTTCAAGGCTGCCATTCGCCCAGACACCATCCTGGCCAGCGTGATGTATGTGAACAACGAGATCGGTGTCATCCAGGATATCGCCGCCGTCGGCTCAGTGTGCCGTGAAAAAGGCATCATCTTCCACGTGGACGCGGCCCAGGCCACCGGGCGTGTCGCGTTTGATGTGTCCAAGTTGCCGGTCGACCTGATGAGCCTGACCGCCCACAAAACCTATGGTCCCAAAGGCATTGGCGCGCTGTTTGTGCGCCGCAAACCCCGAGTGCGCCTGGAAGCCCAGATGCATGGTGGCGGCCACGAGCGGGGCATGCGCAGCGGCACATTGCCTACGCACCAGATTGTTGGAATGGGCGAGGCCTACCGCATTGCCAAAGAGGAGATGGCGGTAGAGAACGTGCGCATCCAGGCGTTGCATGACCGCATGCTGGCGGGCCTGAAGGATGTGGAGCAGGTGTTCATCAACGGCCATGTGACACAGCGCGTGCCACACAACCTGAATATGAGCTTTAACTACGTCGAAGGCGAGTCGCTGATCATGGGCATCAAGGGTCTGGCTGTGAGCAGTGGCTCCGCTTGCACTTCGGCTAGTCTGGAGCCGAGCTATGTGTTGCGGGCCTTGGGCCGCAGTGACGAGCTAGCCCACAGCAGCCTACGCATGACCATTGGCCGCTGGACCACCGAGGCGGAAATCGATTACGCCATTGCCACCATCAAACAGAACGTTGCCAAGCTCCGCGATCTCAGCCCATTGTGGGAGATGTACCAGGACGGCATTGATATTTCCACCATCCAGTGGGCCGCCCACTAAGGAGCAAAAAATGGCATATTCTGAAAAAGTCGTAGACCACTACGAAAATCCCCGCAATGTGGGCAGCTTTGAAAAGGGCGACGACAGCGTTGGCACCGGCATGGTGGGTGCACCCGCTTGCGGCGATGTGATGAAGCTGCAGATCAAGGTCAATGCACAGACGGGTGTGATTGAAGATGCGCGCTTCAAGACCTACGGTTGTGGCTCGGCCATCGCATCCAGTTCTCTGGTGACCGAATGGGTCAAGGGCAAGACGCTGGACGAAGCGGCAGCGCTGAAGAACAGCCAGATTGCGGAAGAATTGGCGTTGCCACCGGTCAAGATTCACTGTTCCATCTTGGCCGAAGATGCCATCAAGGCAGCTGTGGACGACTATAAGAAGAAGCACCTTAACTGACGTCTCGAACTCTATGGCTGTAACACTGACTGAAGCCGCCGCACGCCACGTCACCCGCTATCTGACCAAGCGTGGCAAAGGCATCGGCGTGCGTTTGGGCGTCAAGACCACCGGGTGTTCCGGATTGGCCTACCAACTGGAGTATGTGGATGAATTGGCCCCAGAAGACCTGGTCTTCGAAGGCCATGGAGTCAAAGTGCTGGTTGATCCGAAAAGCCTGGCCTATATCGACGGCACCGAACTGGATTTTGTGCGCGAAGGTTTGAATGAGGGCTTTCGCTTCAACAACCCGCGCGAGCGCGACAAGTGCGGCTGCGGCGAGTCGTTTCGCGTGTGAACCTGCAGTCCAACGATTTCGAGCTGTTTGGGCTCACCCAGCAGTTTGCGCAGGACCGCGCCGAACTGGACGCGCGTTGGAAGCAATTGCAGCGCGAAGCGCACCCCGACAAGTTTGCCGCGCAAGGAGATGCTGCGCAGCGCGTGGCCATGCAATGGTCGGTGCGTATTAATGAGGCCTATCAGCGGTTGCGGGACCCGCTCAAGCGCGCGGCCTATTTGTGCGAGTTGGCCGGCTCACCCGTCAACGCGCACAGCAACACGGCCATGCCTGCGTCGTTTCTGATGCAGCAAATGCAGTGGCGCGAAGATCTGGACGAGGCCTGCGGTGACGAGGCGCTTGGCACGCTGCGCGACAATGTTGATTCGGCACAGCGCACTTTGCTCCAAGAGTGCGCCACGCGTATTGATGAACTGCGTGATTTTCCTGCCGCCGTGCAGTCGGTTCGCGCACTCATGTTCATTGAAAAATTTGGGCACGATCTCGACCTGGCCTTCGACAAACTGGAAACCTGAAACCCGCGGAGCCGCCAACATGGCGCGCCCCCACTTGATTGCATATGGCGCTTTTACAAATCTCCGAGCCCGGCCAAGCGCCCAATCCGCACCAACGGCGCATCGCGGTGGGAATCGATCTGGGCACCACCCATTCTTTGGTCGCTGCGGTTCGCCATGGTGTGGCCGAATGCCTGCCGGACGGCGAGGGGCGTGTCATCTTGCCATCAGTCGTGCGTTACCTGGCCGGTGGCGGGCGCGATATCGGTTACCCCGCGCAGGCGGCGCAGTCCTCAGATCCTGAAAATGCAATTGCCTCGGTCAAGCGCTTCATGGGCCGCAGTCTGGCTGACGTTGTGGGTGCCGACAAGTTGCCTTACCGTTTTGCCGACCATGCGGGCATGCTGGGTGTACTCACGGTAGCGGGCGAGAAATCGCCGGTCGAGGTCAGCGCCGACATTCTGGCTACGCTGCGCTACCGGGCCGAGGACACCTTCAACGACGATCTGTACGGCGCGGTGATTACCGTACCGGCCTATTTCGACGATGCCCAACGCCAGGCCACCAAGGATGCCGCGCAGTTGGCAGGCATCAAGGTGCTACGCCTGATCAACGAGCCCACGGCCGCGGCTATTGCCTATGGGCTGGACAACGCAAGCGAAGGCGTCTATGCGATTTACGACCTGGGTGGCGGCACCTTCGACATTTCTATCTTGCGACTCACGCAAGGTGTTTTTGAGGTGGTTGCCACCGGCGGTGATTCAGCCCTTGGGGGCGACGACTACGACCATGCCCTGGCGGACTGGGTACAGTTGCAGACCGGTGCGGTAGCCGTAACGGCTGCCGACAAGTCCGCACTCAAGGTCGCAGCACGGGCCTGCAAGGAAGCATTGACTGCTACAAATATGGTAGCGTTGTGTGTAGATTTGACAGGGGCTAACATCCATTTTGATGTAGAAAAAAGTCAATTTGAGGCCGTTACAGCGCATTTGACCGCACGGACCATCGCAGCGGTGCGCAAGGCTTTGCGTGATGCACGACTGACTGTGCAGGATGTCCAAGGTGTGGTCATGGTCGGTGGCTCCACGCGCATGCCACAGGTGCAGGCAGCGGTGGCCCAGTTCTTTGGTCGCGCGCCGCTGAACAACCTCAACCCCGACGAAGTGGTGGCGCTGGGTGCCGCCATCCAGGCAAACCAACTGGCGGGCAACAACACGGCTGGTGATTTACTGCTGCTCGACGTTATCCCCCTGTCGCTGGGCGTGGAAACCATGGGCGGGCTGGTCGAGCGCATCGTGCCGCGCAACCAGACCATACCCACTGCCATGGCCCAGGACTTCACCACTTACAAGGACGGTCAGACCGCACTAGCGCTGCATGTGGTGCAGGGTGAACGTGACCTGGTGGCCGATTGCCGCAGCCTGGCGCGCTTCGAGCTGCGCGGCATCCCGCCCATGGCCGCTGGCGCCGCCCGCATTCGGGTTACATTCACCGTCGATGCCGATGGCCTGCTGAATGTGTCCGCGCACGAGCAGGTCAGTGGCGTGCAGGCTGACATTGACGTCAAGCCGTCCTATGGCCTGGGCGATGACCAGATCGCCAGGATGTTGCAAGAGAGCTTTACCACGGCCGAGCAGGACATCCGCACCCGCGCCGTGGTGGAGGCCCAAGTTGATGCCGACCGCCTGCTGCTGGCAATTCACAGCGCGCTGGATGCCGATGCAGACCTGCTCGACGCGCCAGAGCGTGCCGAAATTGATGCTGCGATGCAGACACTTGCCGAGGGTCGAAACAGCACCGATGCCGCCCATATCGAACGCTTAAGCAAGGTGCTGGCCCAGACCACCGAATCCTTCGCCGCCCAGCGCATGAACCGGGGTATTGCCCACGCGCTGGCGGGCAAGAACATTGAGTCAATCTAATGCCAATCATCAAAATCCTGCCGCACCCCGAATATTGCCCCCAAGGTGCCGAAATCACGGCGATGCCGGGCACCTCCAT
>DAOQRI010000127.1:0-6777 GCA_035355475.1 Rhodoferax sp.
GTTGGCAAACACCCGCCTGCCATAACGCACGGCCACAACCAGCGAAGAAAAATCATCGTTGAGCAACACCAGCGCTGCGGCTTCACGCGCCACATCCGTGCCGCGTGCGCCCATGGCCACACCAATATGGGCGGCCTTGAGGGCAGGCGCGTCGTTGACACCATCACCGGTCATGGCGACCACATCGCCACGCGCCCGAAAGGCCTGGACCAAGCGCAGCTTCTGCTCGGGCTGCACCCTGCAAAACACATGGGTATCGGCCAGGCGGACGCTCAGGGCTTCATCATCCATGGCATCCAGCTCGATCCCCGTCATCACTTTGCCGTCGCTGCTCAAGCCGGCCTGGCGCGCAATGGAAACGGCTGTAGAGGGGTGGTCCCCCGTAATCATCACCACCCGGATGCCTGCAGCATGACACTCTGCAATCGCGTGCGGCACGTCCGCACGCACCGGGTCTTGCAGGGCAACCAGTCCCAGAAATTCAAAGTCAAAGTCATGCTGGTTGCCCGGTAGGGCGTTCGACGCAAAGGTCGCCTGCGCCACGCCCAGCACACGCAAACCGGCTTGCGCTAGCGTGGTCACCTGCTGCGCAATGGCGGCACTGCGCTGTGCATCCAGATGGCACAGATCAATGATCGCTTCGGGCGCTCCTTTGGCCGCAATCAGTCGCTCGCGCCGGTCGGGTGACTGCCAGACGCGCGACATGGCCAGCATTTCTTTGGACAGCGGGTAGTCATCCACCAGTGTCCAGTCGGCGTGCAGGTGTTCCGTGTCCGCCAGTAGTCGTTGTCCGGCGTCGCTGATGGCAGTCTCCATGGGGTCAAATGCCCGACGATGGCTGGCCAGCACCGCATATTCGAGCACGCCGTGCAGGGCTTCCTGCAAGGGTGTAGCCTGGTCTTGCGCACAGTCATACGCGGCCGACTCGGACCACAGTCTGCTCACCGCCATTCGGTTGGCGGTGAGCGTACCGGTCTTGTCCACACACAGCACCGTGGTTGCACCCAGCAGTTCAATGGCGGGAATGCTGCGCGCCAGCACGTTCTCGCGCGCCAGCCGCCACGCACCCAGCCCCAGAAAGATGGTCAGCACAACCGGCAATTCTTCGGGAATGATTGCCATGGCCAAAGTGAGCCCGGCCAGCAGTCCGCGCAGCCAATCGCCGGTACTCATGCCATACACCACCGCCAGACCTGCCGCCAGAACCAGGCCCACAAGCGCCACGCGTTTGACGACCTGCTGTGTCTCCAGTTGAATCGGTGTGCTCTCACTGCCCAGCGCCGCCAGCGACTGTCCAATGCGCCCCAGCGCACTGCGCACACCGGTGGCGATGACCCTGCCCCGTGCAGTGCCCTGCGTCACCAGGGTGCCGGAAAACACGTGCTGCGCATCCGACGCCGCAGTGAACGCAAGTGCCTGCTTGTCCACCGGTACCGATTCGCCCGTCAGCAGCGACTCATCCACCATCAAATTGGAGGCCTCCACCAGTTCGAGATCGGCCGGAACACGGTCGCCTTCGGCCAGCAGGACGATGTCGCCGCACACCAGCTCTCGCCCTGCAATGCGCTGAATCTGCCCGCCACGCACCACTTGCGCGCGCGGGCTGGACAAATCACGCAAGGCGTCCAGTGAACGCTCGGTACGCCTTTGCTGCACAAAGGTGATGCCCATGACCACGAACACAAACCCCAGCAACATGAATGCCTCGTGCCGGTCCCCCAGCACCATGTAGATGGCACCACAGGCCACCAGCAGCAAAAACATGGGCTCGGACACCACGTCGATCAGCAGCCGCGCAATGCCACGCTGGCGGGAAACCGGCAACTCGTTGGGGCCGTCAGCCGCCAGGCGCTGGCGTGCGCCTGCGTCCGTCAGCCCGTCCATCACGCTGGCGCCGGGCGATTCAGGCTGCGTTGACGGGGCGGACATGGTGGACTCAATTCAGTGTGCGCCGGGTCCTGCCGGGGTGGCATGGTCCAGGTCGGGGCGCTTCCACGGGTCCACATGCGTCATCAGGTTGAGCACCCGGTGGCGCTGCATGACACGCTGGCGGGCCAGAACCGAAATGTCGTGCCCGGCCTCTACCGTGATGGAAGCATCAACCTCCAGGTGGGCGTCCACCACAATCATGTCGCCCATCTTGCGGGTACGCACATCGTGCACGCCACTCACGCCGGGCGTTCCTTCCAGGGTCGCGCGAATGGCTTGCACCTCCTGTTCATCCACCGCGCGGTCCATCAGATCGTGCATGGCACTCCAGCCAAACTCCCAGCCCATTTTGGCCACCATGAAGCCAACGATCAGCGCGGCAATCGGGTCCAGGATCGGGTAACCCGCGAGGTTGCCAGCGATGCCCAGACCCACCACCAGCGATGACGCCGCATCCGAGCGCGCATGCCAGGCGTTGGCCACCAGCATGCTGGACTTCACCCGCTTGGCTACCGCGAGCATGTAGCGAAACAGCAGTTCTTTGGCCACCAGTGCACCACCCGCAACCCACAGTGCGACCACATGCACCTGCTGCACCGTCTCGGGCGTCTCCAGTTTACGGAACGCCGACCACAGCATGCCCACACCCACCGCCAGCAGCAACAAGCCCAGCACCAGCGACGCCGCGGTCTCGAAGCGCTGGTGCCCGTAGGGGTGGTCTTCGTCTGCATCTTTCTGGGCATGGTGGCTGGCGAACAGCACCACAAAGTCCGCCACCAGGTCCGACAGTGAATGGATGCCATCAGCAATCAAACCCTGTGACTTGGCAAACACGCCCACCGCGATCTGTGTGGCGGTCAACACCAGATTGACGCCGACGCTGACCCAGGTGCTGCGCGACGCCGCAGCCGCACGCTCGCTAGCCGTGTGCAGGGTGTCTTCAGGGTCATCAACGATTTCAGGGAAGTTCATGGTGGATAGTATTTGCTACAACTTTGATAGCTACATACGTATATTTTACTTGGGCTAGAGGACGATTTTATCATTTGATTGACGCACGACGCCCAGTTTATACCCATTTTGGGGACTAATGTTCGGCACACGGGGCGTCTTAAGAATGTCCTAAGAACCGGACGGCAAGATTGGCGCCAAGGAGTCACCATGCCAGCGTTCAAACCCTTTGTCCAGTCCCTCGCCCACACTGCGGTCATTCTGATTGCCAGCGCAACCTTTTTCAGCGCACACGCAGCAAGCCCAGCCGACACCCTGGCCGGTTTCAGCGCACAGGCGGGCGCAACAGCCGTAGCGGCACGGGGCCAGGAATTTTTCAACAAGACCCACGGCCGCGAATGGAGCTGTGCGTCATGCCACGGCGCCATTCCTACGCAGACCGGCAAGCATGCATCAACCGGCAAAGCCATTGGCCCGCTGGCGCCCGCGTTCAACACCGAGCGCTTCACCGACAAAGCCAAAACCGACAAATGGTTCCGGCGCAACTGCAACGATGTGGTGGGCCGCGAATGCACCGCCGCAGAGAAGGCCGACGTGATGGCCTGGCTGATCAGCCTAAAGCCCTGATTTTGCGGCGACTGCGCGCACATTGAACTGCAACCCCAGACCACACGATGACACAGAAAACCTTCTTCCACCTCGCCCGCATCGCAACTGCCTTTGTGGCCGCGAGTGGTTTCGCGAACGGCGCCTGGGCCGACAACAACGGCCGAGCCGTGCCACTGCTGCCACAGTACAAGCAGGAATGCGGTGCCTGCCATGTGGCTTACCCGCCCACGCTGATGCCCGCCGCCTCCTGGACCCGAATCATGGCCAACCTGCCCAAGCACTTTGGCACCGACGCGTCACTGGACACAGCCACGGCCAACGAGCTGTCACGCTGGATCCAAGCCCACGCCGGCACCTACAAGCGCGTGCGTGAGGAGCCGCCACACGACCGCATCACCCGCACAGTGTGGTTCGACCGCAAGCACCAAGAGGTGTCGACCGCCACATGGAAGCTCGCTTCAGTCAAGAGCGCGGCCAACTGCGGCGCATGCCATACCCAAGCCGACAACGGAGACTTCAATGAACGCAACGTCCGCACTCCCCGCTAAGGATTCGTCCATTTCTTCAGAAAACACGGCGATCGCCCCCACCGTGCTGGTATGGGACGCCCCGGTGCGGGTGTTTCACTGGTTGATGGTGGTGTGCTTTGCGGGCGCCTACCTCACCTCGGAGAGTGAAGCCTGGCGCCTGTTGCATGTCACGCTGGGCTACACCATGGCGGGCCTGGTGGCCTTTCGCATGGTTTGGGGCTTGGTGGGCACGCGCTACGCCCGCTTTGCTTCCTTTGTTCGCGGACCCCGGGCCGTTGCAGCCTACCTTCGCAGCCTGCTGACCCACCAGCCACAGCACCATACCGGGCACAACCCCGCTGGTGCCCTAGCCATTGTGGCCATGCTGGCGCTGACGGCCACCATTGCCGCTACCGGATGGGCGACCTACGATGAATTGGCTGGCGAGTGGGTTGCAGAACTGCACGAAGTGGTTGCCAACGGCATGCTGCTGCTGGTGGGATTTCATATTGCCGCTGTGGTGATCTCAAGCTGGCTGCACCATGAGAACCTGGCCCGCGCCATGCTGACCGGACGAAAAGTCGGCGCGCCCAATCAAGGCATCCACAACGCCTGGCGTATGGTCGCGGCACTGCTTTTGGTCGCCGTGGTGGGGTTCTGGTATCTGCAGTGGTGCAGGTGCTGATCCCGGCTGTAACAAAGGCATGCGGTCTTTATATATTTGCTTACACATATTCGTCGCTAATTATGTAAGTGCATTCGCACAATGCAATGTGTATCCCAACAACCTCAAAAGGAGTCCCCATGAGTAACCTTTCCCGGCGCAGACTGCATGCACTCGCAGCCACGGCCTTTCTGGTGTGCGCCAGTGTGGGCGCGCAAGCTCAAACCACACCGGCGGGACGCCTGCTGGCGTCCAACTGCTTCCAGTGCCATGGCACCAACGGCAAGGGCCCGGGTTTTGACACGCTGGCGGGTAAATCCGCCAACGAGCTCTACAAGGAGATGGTCGAGTTCCGCTCGGGCAAAGAGGGCAAAGGCATCATGGCCAAGCACTCCATGGGCTACACCGACGCCCAACTTCGCCAGCTTGCCCAATGGCTGTCTACCCAACGCTAAACCGGAGAATCACCATGCATAGACGCAAATTTTTGGCTGCAACGGCCTTTTCTGCACTGGCAACTTCGGCAATGGCCGACGACGATAAGAAATCGTCCAGCCGCAGTGGCTCTACCAGCACCACCACCGCAGTGGTACCCGCCAGCACGACCGTCAAGGCCCGGGTCATCGTCATCGGAGGTGGTATGGCCGGTACCACGGTCGCCAAGTACCTGCGGCTTTGGGGGGATGGCATAGAAGTCACGCTGGTGGAGCGCATGCCGACCTACACCTCCAACATCATGAGCAGCCTGGTCCTCACCGGTCAGCGCACGATGGCCAGTCTCACTTACAAGTACGACACGCTGCGCAGCAAGTATGGTGTAACCACGGTGTTTGGCGAAGTGGTGGCGGTAGACCCGGTCAACGCCACAGTGACCTTGGCCGACAAAACCGTTCTGAAGGCCGACCGCATTGTGATGGCGCCCGGAATTACTTTTGATACGGTGCCCGGCCTGGGCACATCCGACAAGATGCCCCACGCATGGACCGCAGGCCCGCAAACCACTTTGCTGGCCAGTCAGTTGAACACAATGCGCCCAGGCGGAGTGGCGGTCCTGACCATTCCCAAGACGCCGTATCGCTGCCCCCCCGGCCCGTACGAGCGGGCCTGCCTGGTGGCGGACTGGCTCAGAGTCAAGAAGCCCGGATCCAAGCTGATTGTGCTGGATGCCAACTCCGATATCGTGACCGAGAAGGACAACTTCACCAACGCCTTCCTGGGTATACATGGCAACGTCATCGAATACCACAATAACGCCGAAGTGCTCAGCGTGGATGCAAGTACCATGACCCTGTACACCAACGGCGGGGGCACGTTTAAGGGTGATGTGGTCAACATGATTCCACGCCAGCGCGCGGGTGGCCTGATTGCGGCAACCGGTTTGAACAATGCCACCGAAGGGCGCTTTGCCGGTGTCAACGTGCTGAGCTACGCCAGCACGACGCCCGGCGCCAGCAAGGTGCACATCATTGGTGACTCGAGTGCGACGACCCAGCCCAAAGCCGGCCACGTTGCCAACCAAGAGGCCAAGGTGTGTGCCGATGCGCTGACCCGCATACTGGCCGGTGGCAGCCCGGACTCGGCGCCCGTCACCAACTCGGCCTGCTTCTCGACCATCACCACCACCCAGGCCTCGTGGCTGCACGCGATGTACCAATATGACCCGGTGTCCGGCACGATGGTGGCCGTTCCTGCTGCCACTGGCGCCTCCGTTGGCTGGAACACCGAGTCCTTCAAGGACATGGGCAAGTGGTTTGGTGCTCTGATGGCCGATACCTTCGCCTGACGTACTGGAGATAATCACTGCATGCGCATCCTGCTCGCCGAAGACGACTCCCTATTGGGCGACGGGCTGCGCGCCGGTTTGCGTCAGCTCGGCTTCCTGGTGGACTGGGTGCGCGATGGTGAGGCTGCCGAGCGCGAATTGCGCGCGCAGCCCTACACCGCTGCCGTGCTGGATTTGGGGCTGCCGCGCAAAGGCGGACTGGAGGTTTTGGCCGCCATCCGCGCGGCAAGAATTACGACACCCGTGCTGGTGCTGACCGCCCGCGACACGGTGCCTGACCGCATCCTCGGGCTGGACATCCCGCTGCTCGTCCAGGGGGAAACCGGCACCGG
>DAOQRI010000128.1:0-6760 GCA_035355475.1 Rhodoferax sp.
GACCGCCCCACCCTCATCATCTGCAAGACCCACATCGGCAAGGGCAGCCCGAACCGCGCCAACACCTCCAAGGCCCATGGCGAGCCATTGGGCGCGGAAGAAATTTCACTGACCCGCGCCGCCATTGGCTGGAGCCACGCGCCTTTCGTGATTCCCAAAGAGGTCTACGCCGACTGGGATGCCAAGGAAGCCGGCAAGGCGCTGGAAGCCGCCTGGAAAGAGAAGTTCGCTGCCTACCAGGCCGCACACCCCGCACTGGCCAAGGAATTGCTGCGCCGCATGAAGGGCGACCTGCCCAAGAACTTTGTGCAGACCGCGGTAGACACCGTCATTGCTGCACACCAGAAGGCTGAGACCGTGGCCAGCCGCAAGGCCAGCCAATTGGCGCTGGAATCCTTTACCGCCGCACTGCCCGAGCTGCTGGGTGGCAGCGCCGACCTGACCGGCTCCAACCTGACCAACACCAAGTCCACGCCCAACCTGCGCTTTGACGCGCTGAGCGGCGCCGTGGTCAAGAACGAAGCCGGCCAGGGCGGGCGCCACATCAACTACGGCGTGCGCGAATTCGGCATGGCTGCCATCATGAACGGTGTGGCGCTTCACGGTGGCTTCATCCCCTACGGTGGCACCTTCCTGACCTTCAGCGACTACAGCCGCAACGCCATCCGAATGGCTGCGCTGATGAAACAGCGCGTGATCCACGTGTTCACCCACGACTCCATCGGCCTGGGTGAAGACGGTCCCACGCACCAGTCCATCGAGCACGCGGCGTCATTGCGCCTGATCCCGAATCTGGATGTGTGGCGTCCGGGTGATACCGCAGAAACCGCCGTGGCCTGGACCATTGCCTTGCAGAACAAGGCCAAGCCTACCGCGCTCCTGCTGAGCCGTCAGAACATCAGCTATGCACCCAAGGCTGAGTCCGCTTTAGCGCCTGACGCCTGTGGCCTCGACGCCATCAGTAAGGGTGCCTATGTGCTGGCTGAACCGTCCGAAGTGGGTCTGAAGAAAAAGCCCCAGGCGGTCATCATCGCCACCGGCTCCGAAGTGCAACTGGCCTTGCATGCGCAAAAGGTGCTGGCCGAGCGCAAGATTGCGGTGCGTGTGGTCTCCATGCCTTCCACCACCACGTTTGACCTGCAAAGTGCCGACTACAAGTCGTCCGTGCTGCCTGCAGGCCTGCCCCGCGTAGCGGTTGAAATGGGTTCCACTGGCGGCTGGTGGAAATACGGTACGGCAGCGGTTGTCGGTATTGACACCTACGGCGAATCGGCGCCGGCGCCGGTGCTGTTCAAGCACTTTGGATTCACGCCCGAGAACGTGGCGGACACGGTGCAATCGGTGCTGACGCGCAAAGCTTGAGTACATTGAATTTAGGTTGAGGTTAGGTTTTTAGTTTTTTTATTTACGAAAGAAGCATATGACTATCAAGATCGGCATCAACGGCTTTGGCCGCATCGGACGCAACGTGCTGCGCTCCGCCATCCAGAACTTCTCGGACATCGAAGTCGTTGCCATCAACGACCTGCTGGAGCCCGACTACCTGGCCTACATGCTGCAATACGACAGCGTGCACGGGCGCTTCAAGGGTACGGTCAGCGTCGAAGGCAACACCTTGGTCGTCAACGGCAAGAAGATTCGCCTGACGCAGGAAAAGGATCCCACCAACCTGAAGTGGAATGAAGTCGGCGCCGACATCGTCATCGAGTCCACTGGCATTTTCCTGGACAAGGCCGGTGGCGAGAAGCACCTGGCTGCCGGCGCCAAGAAGGTCATCTTCTCCGCTCCTTCCAAGGATGACACCCCGATGTTTGTCTACGGCGTGAATGACAGCACCTATGCTGGCCAGGCCATCATCTCCAATGCGTCCTGCACCACCAACTGCCTGGCACCGGTGGCCAAGGTATTGCATGACAAGTGGGGCATCAAGCGCGGCCTGATGACCACCGTGCACGCAGCTACCGCCACGCAGAAGACCGTGGACGGCCCATCCAACAAAGACTGGCGCGGTGGCCGTGGCATTCTGGAAAACATCATCCCCTCCAGCACCGGCGCCGCCAAGGCCGTGGGCGTGGTCATTCCCTCGTTGAACAAGAAGCTCACCGGCATGTCGTTCCGCGTGCCCACCAGCGATGTGTCCGTGGTCGACCTGACCTGCGAGCTGAACACCGAAGCCACACTGAAAGACATCTGCGCGGAAATGAAAGCCCAAAGCCAGGGCGCGCTGAAGGGCGTGCTGGGCTACACCGAAGACAAGGTGGTTGCAACCGACTTCCGTGGCGAGACCTGCACCAGCGTGTTTGACGCTGACGCTTCCATTGCGCTGGATGGCACGTTTGTGAAGATCGTTGCCTGGTACGACAACGAGTGGGGCTACTCCAACAAGTGTCTGGAGATGGTGCGCGTCGTCGCCAAATAAGCGAAGTTCCCTGAGTTTCAAAAGCCCATGTCGCACGTCGCCATGGGCTTTTTCTATGGTTAATATGCTCTCATGACCCCGGTCCCGAATTCCTCCGTATCGCCTCAGCCTGGCGGCAGGTCACTCATCACCCTTGAGAAGGCAGTGCATGCCCACCGGCAATGGAAAGCAACCCTGCAAGACGCGGCTGCGAACCAGGAAACGCTGGATGTGGAGACCATCCGTCGCGATGACTGTTGCGACCTGGGCAAGTGGCTAGCCGCAGACGGGCGCCGGCTGTATGGCAGTCGCCCAGAATTCACCAACCTGGTGAACAAGCACAGCGCATTCCACAGCATTGCGGGAGTAGTTGCCGGACTTATCAACGAAGGGGCAAAGGACGCCGCCCGCTCCCACCTGCGCGGTGGCTCTCAGTTCGCGTTTGCGTCCACCGAAGTCAGTGTGGCCATTGCACTTCTCAAGGCGCAGGTTGCCCATACGCTGGACGCCGTTTGATCTTTGGCCTACTGCGCGTCTGGCTGGTTGGCCGGTGCGGCTCTTTGAAAGGCTTGCACGTGTGCACAGGCCTGGTCGATCGCGACGATGGTGGGGTAGGGGTCTAGGTCCACCTTGAAGCGTCGTGCGCTTTCGACCTGTGGTACCAGATAGACGTCGGCGATTGTGGGAGAGGTGCCAAAGCAGAAAGCGCGACGATGGGTGTCCGCCACCAGGAAAGCTTCCAGCGCGTCAAAGCCCGCGGAAATCCATGTTGCGCACCATGCGTTGACGGCCGCTTCATCGCAACCGAGCGTCTTGCGCAAGTACTCCAGAATACGGCGGTTGTTGATAGGGTGAATGTCGCAACCTACCAATGCAGCTAGCGCGCGAACACGGGCACGGTCTGCCGAATTGGCGGGCAACAAAGGTGGATCGGGGTAGCGCTCTTCCAGCCACTCGATGATGGCCGGCGTTTGTGTCAACACCTGTTCGCCATCCACCAGCGTGGGCACCAGTCCTTGCGGGTTCAACGCCTTGTAGGCTGCACTCAGATGCGCCTCTTTTCCTAAGTGAACGGCGATGTACTCGTAGTCCAGTCCTTTGAGGTTGAGCGCTATGCGCAGGCGGTGCGAGGTACCGCTGCGAAAGAAGTTATGAAGTTTCAGCATGGTTCACTCAGTGGCTAAACAGTTACCCACGTTCCAGCCGTAGAGCCATTCCATCGCGTCATAAAAGCGCTCGGGCGAGCGCCCTTTCCACAGGCTATTGCGCACCAGGCGCTCCACACCTTTGGCATGGTAGAGCCGTCCCATTTCGCGGCCGGACAGCACGATGCGTGCAGTGCGGGCCACTCGGGAGCGCTGGTACAGCGCCAGAGCTTTGGGCCAGTCGTTGCCATGCACACGCAGTGCCTCGCCCAGCGTGACCGCGTCTTCCAGCGCCATGCAGGCGCCTTGTGCCATGTACTGCGTGGTCGGATGGGCGGCGTCGCCCAAAATCGTGACGCGGCCATGGACCCAGGTGTCAATGGGTTCGCGGTCTGCCGTGGCCCAACGCTTCCAGGTCTTGGGCAGCTCAATCAGCTGGCGGGCTTTGGGGCAGATGCCCTGGAAGTAGCTTTGCACTTCTTCCTTGCTGCCTTCGGTGACGCCCCACTCTTCCTTGTTGCGGCTGTGGAAGGTGACCACCACGTTGTATTGCTCGCCACCACGCAGCGGGTAGTGCACCAGGTGGCAATTGGGGCCGACCCAGATGCTGGCAGCATTCCACTTCAAGTTGTCCGGAAATTCGCTCTTGTCAATCACCGAGCGGTACACCACATGGCCGGTGACGCGGGGCGGATCATTCACATACTGCTTGCGCACGACCGACTTGCCGCCGTCGGCGCCAATCAGTGCCACGCCGCGGTGCGCCTGGCCGTTTGCGCAGTGCACGGTGACGCTGTCTGCGTCCTGCGCGATGCGCTCTACGCGTGTTGAAGTCAAAAATTCTACCTTGCCGGTTTCCGTTGCGCCTTCGAGCAACGAGGTGTGAATATCGACACGGTGGATCACAGCATACGGATTGCCAAATCGCTGGCGAAAAGCCTCGCCCGTCGGAATCTTGCCAACCTGGTATTCATCGAGTGCGTCATGCATCACCATGTAGTCGGTAAACACGGAGCGGCTACGCGCCTTGTCCCCTACACCCAGTGCATCGAATGCGTGGAATGCGTTGGGACCCAACTGGATTCCCGCGCCAATTTCGCCGATAGTTTCCGCTTGCTCAAGGACCTTGACGTTGAAACCCTGGCGCACCAGGGCGAGTGCCGCTGCTAAGCCACCGATGCCGCCACCGGCGACCAGAACGGGAAGTGGTTGTGTCATGTTGTGTCTCCTGAAAGAATCCTGTGTTACTCGGCTGCTCCAATGGTCAGCCTGACGTCGCCTACGCCATCGATATGGCCGGCGATGACATCGCCTGTGAGTACCGCACCCACGCCCTCGGGTGTGCCGGTGTAAATTAGGTCACCAGGCTGCAGGTGGTAGTACTGCGAGAGGTCGGCCAGCAGCTCGGGGATGTTCCAGATCAACTGACCCAGATCGGCGCTTTGCTTGGCCTGGCCGTTGACCTGCAGGCTGATGGCGCCCTTTTGCAGCACGCCCAGATTGCCCACGGGAACGATGTCGGAGCAGACGGCGGACTTCTCAAAGTCCTTGCCCAGATCCCACGGACGCCCCTGGTCGCGTGCCACCAGTTGCAGGTCGCGTCGGGTCATGTCCAGACCGGCGGCATAGCCATAAATCAGGCTGGCCGCGTCGGCTTCTTTCACACGAAAACCCGGGGCACCAATGGCCACCACCAGTTCCATCTCGAAGTGGTAGTTGTTGGTGCCCGCAGGGTAGGGCACGGTGCAGCCAGAGTCGACCAGCGTGGAAGACGCCTTGGTGAAGTAGAAAGGTTTCATCGTGGACTTGTCCACGGGGCGCCCCATTTCCACGGCGTGTGCGTGGTAGTTGCGACCGACGCAAAAGATGCGGTTCACGGGGAAGCAGGCATCCACGCCGCGCACGGACAAAGAAGGTACTGTGGCAGGAGCGAAGAGATAGGCGGTCATTTGAGATAAGTGTTCTGTGGGTGGGAATATCAGACGGTGCGAGCGTCACGGACTTCATAAAGGCCGAGTTTTTTCTGTAGGGGTGCGTCGTCGGCAATGAAAACAAATGCGGCTTGCGTAGCCGACTGGTTAGACAGCGTGATGGGCGTGTAGCCGGGGATGCAGCAGGTATCGGCCTCGGCCAATGTGAAGCAGCTGGCGTCCGCTTTCACGGATGCGCTGCCTTCGATCTGGTGGAACACCATGGCGGTGGAGCGTGCTGGCAGGTTCAAGTTTTCGCCGGGGCGCAGCATGAGGGCCGAGAAGCCCAGAATCTTTTGCGCATCGCCGCCGGTTTCGGGGTTGATATAGGCCACTTGCACGGCTTCGATTTCCGGCTGGGTGCGTGCCAGCGTTTCCAACGCGGCGCGCACATCCACCCAGGGGTAGCGCAGCATGGGGAAGGCCGTCTGGGTGCGGGCAAATACCGGTGCGGGCACCACGCCACCGCGCTGGTAGGCAAGGCCTGCGGCATCGCTGTTCACAGTTTGGGCCTTGCCTTCGGTCACGTAGGACGCTTCCATGAAATAGACAATCGGCAGGTCCAGCACGTCCAGCCAGACCACAGGCTTTTCGCCGTCATGGCCATGCTCGTGCCACAGGCCGGTGGGGGTCAGAATCAGGTCACCGCGGGACATCAGGCATTTCTCGCCATCGACCGTGGTGTACGCGCCCTCGCCTTCCACAATCATGCGCACGGCATTGGGTGTGTGACGATGTGCGGGTGCCCACTCGCCGGGCAACAACAACTGCATGCCCAGGTACATGGTGGCGCTGGCCTGCATTTTTTCCAGGCCGTGGCCCGGGTTGGCCAGCACCAGCACGCGGCGTTCTGCTTTCTCCATCGGTGTCAGCTCTCCGGCCTGGAGGAGCAGAGGGCGCAAGTCCTGGTACGGCCAGCAGGTGGGCTGGGTTTTGATGGCCGGCTTGCCAGGTGGCAGCACCGCACGCAGACTGGGCCACAGGGGAACTAGGTTGCGTGCGGTCAGCGCCGCACGGTAGTCTTCGGGCAGGTCTTCGAGGCGGCCAAGTTCTTGCATTTCTGTTCCCCAGGTTGGTGTTTTTTGCGATGGGGTGGATCGTAGAAGTCGGTCAAAATGCTGTAAATCCGTGCAAACGAATACGGGGTATTCGAAAATCGAATAGAGGTGCTGTGATGAACACGATGGATCTCCGGCTGCTGTCGGTCTTTGATGAGATCTACAAGACCCGCAGCGTCACCGGCGCTG
>DAOQRI010000129.1:0-6750 GCA_035355475.1 Rhodoferax sp.
GTTTGCCAAACTGGAGCCGGAACTGAAGAAGATGGCCAAGGGCCAGGTCTGCCATCTGGAAGCGGCGCAGATTGACAAACTGGTAAGCCAGTACCGCGCGCATGCGGTGTTTGAGGAAACCGAGTTTCTGCCACTGTCACAGCAAATTCTGAGCCGCAACAGCAACCACATGGCAGCGCTGGGCCTGTCGCTACACATCCGGCACGTATCCGTCGCACCGTCCGCGACCTGATGGGCTTTAGCGCCCCGCTCAAACCAGGTTGCGTTCTTTCCTGAAACGCCTTCTATCAGTTGTCCCGTTGCGTCTTGCGGGTGACCACACCGCGCAGCACATCAGGTGGGTAGTATTTGACGAAGGCGTTCCACAATGCCTCGGTCTTGACGGAGTCCGTGAGCAATTTCCGCAGGGCCTCCTGATCACTTGCTTCAAGGGAAGTCCTTGAAATGTAGGCCCCGCTGTCAATGCGCTTAAGACCATCCAGGCTGATGTAGTGAAGCTTTTCGTTCAAATCTGCCGTCATGGGGTTCTCGCCCAGCGATGAGAACATGAGCGTTGGGGCGACGATGGTGAAATCCACTCGCCCTGCTGCCAGCATGCGGGCAACAGTGTTCAGGTCAGTGACGTAGTCAATGCGCTTGTCCTTGTCCAGCTCCAGCAAGAGCGCCTGGTATTCATCGCCATAGGTGAAGGTGCGAACCAGTGCACCCCGCAGAGCCCTGTTTTCGGCGAGCTGCTTGACACTGGTAACGCCGAGTTGCCGGGCTTTGAGGCTGATCAGTGCGGGTGCAACCTGAATCAAGGGTACGAATGTGGCGGTCTTGTCCCGCTCAGTGGAACGGCTGGCAGGTATCAAAATATCTGCTTCACTGGTCTTGAAAAACATATGGTCCAGTCTTGCGCGTGGAACCACCGGGAAGTTGAAGTTGCAGCCCGTCTTGGCGCCGAGTTCCCGCAAGACAACGGGGTATACGCCAGAAACCTTGTCACCGATGGTGATCACACTGAAACCGGTGGGCGCAGCTGGCACCGAGATGACCCGCGAACAATCGGCCGCTGCAGCGACGGCGCTGATCGCAAGGGCAAATGCCGCAAGCCACTTCAACTGCAAGGGCGACTCAAAAAAGCAGATCCTGGTAGCCATAGACCCTCCTGGCGTTGGTGTCGGCGCAGTCTACTACCCGCTTAAATTTGGCGCCAGCAGCAGTGTTATTGCCCTGCCCACACCGGTTTGCGCTTTTCCTGAAACGCCTTCTGCCCCTCTTTGGCGTCTTCGGTCAAAGTGAACAGGGCGATCTGGCTTTCGGTGAACGACATGCTTTCCTCAAACGACATCGCCTCCGCCTTCTTCATGGTGTAGAGCCCGCGGCGGATGGCGGCGGGCGACTTGTCCAGCAGGCGCTCCAGCAGCCACTGCAGTCGGGCGTCCACATCCTCGTCCACGTAGTTCACCAGGCTGTATTCCAGCGCCTGGGCGGAGGTGATGGGCTCGCCGGTGATGCACATCTCGGCCAGCTTGCGCTTTGGGATAAGGTGCTGCAGCACGCTCAGCACCTGTGCCGGGAACACACCCACCTTTACTTCCGGCAGGCCAAACACCGCATGGTTGGCGCTTACTGCCATGTCGCACATGCTCATCAGGCCCATGCCACCGGCCATGCACGCACCGTTGACCCGCGCAATCAGCGGCACATAGCTGGCCTTGGCCACGCGCAGCAGCCGGGCCAGGTGGCCGTGGGGTTCGGAGTAGTCGGTGGTGAACGCGTTGGCCGACTGCAGATCCGCACCCGCGCAGAACGCCTTGCTGCCAGCACCGGTGATGACGATGGCGCGAATCTCGCGCTGCGATTGCGCGGCTGAAATCGCCTGGGCCATACCGGCCAGTACGCCGTGGCTCATGGCGTTGCGCCGCTCTTCGCGGGTGATGGTCAGCCACAGCACGGCACCGCGCTGTTCGACGGATAACTCGGTTGAAGACGTGAAGGCGGTGCTGGTGTCGGTCATGGTATCTCCCGGTTTGCTATAACTATGATAGCTGTCTATGTACATTTGACGAGGGCTAGAGCCCTATTTTGCCTTGAAATTCAGGCCCCAGCGCACCCTGGATGCCCACCGCACGCCCCTGCGGGTCCAGCAGCACGCCGGGGTTCATGATGCCGTGCGGGTCCGCCACCTGCTTGGCGGCGACCAGCATCTGGCGCAACAGCGGCTGCACCTCGCGCTCGTAGCCGCTGCGGTGGTCACGCCCCACCGCGTGGTGGTGGGTGATGGTGCCGCCATGGGTGATCACCGCGGCGTTGGCTGCCTGCTTGATGTCGCGCCAGGCGGCCAGCGCACTGGCCACGCTGCCATCGGCCCCACCCCGAGCGGCGAAGGTGAAGTAGGGTGCCGGGCCATCCGGGTAGACGTGCGTGAGGCGGCACGACAGCAGTGCCTCCTGGCCGGTGGCGCGTTCGATGGCGGCACCCACGTCGGCTTTGACGTTGTCGTAAAACGCTTCAAACCGGTCCCATGTAATCGCGGTCTCAAATGTGTCCATGATCAGGCCCAGGCCCACCGCCGGGTCGCGCCAGTAGGGCATGCGCAAAAAGGCGTCGCGCCAGGCGCCGGCTGCACCGCTGCGGTGGCCATCACCGCCTTGCGCGGCGAGCGATTGCGCAACCGCCTCGGCATCGTAAATGCCGCCATGGTCACGCACCAGCTCCAGCGCACGCTCCATCCAGGCCCGCAGCGGGTGGTCGGCGGACTCAAAGCCCAGCACCAATATGGCAAAGCGGCCATCACCCACGCCGGAGAAAACCGTCTCCAGCGGGTCCAGCAGGCGGCAGTTGGCCGGGTTCAGACCCGACTGTGCCAATGCGCGCACGCAGCGCGCGGCGGCAAAGTAGTCGGTGAATCGGATGGAGGCCGAGGCGCGGAAAAGTGGAGGCTGCTGCACGCGCACCCAGGCCTCGGTCAGTACGCCCAGCGTGCCTTCCGAGCCCAGCACCAGCCGGTCGGGAGCCGGGCCTGCACCCGAGCCGGGCAGCCGGCGCGTCTGCAGCACGCCCGCAGGCGTTACCAACCGGGTGGACTCGACCAGATCGTCAATGTGGGTTGTCTGCGTGGCGTAGTGACCGCCGGCCCGTGTGACGATCCAGCCGCCCAGCGTGGAGAACTCAAAGCTCTGCGGAAAGTGGCGCAGCGTGAGGCCATGGGGCTTGAGCTGGGCCTGCAACTCCGGCCCCAGCGCACCGGCCTGGATGCGAGCGGCCCGGCTCACAGTGTCCACTTCCAGCACGCGGTTCAGACGCTCCAGGTCCAGCGAAATCACACCGGCGTAGCTGTCGCCCACGGCGGCTTCCACGCCGCCGCACACGCTGCTGCCGCCGCCATAGGGAATGACGGCCACATTGTGGGTTTGCGCCCAGTCAAGTATGTCTACCACCGCTTGCTCGTCAGCCGGGTACGCCACCCAGTCGGGCGGCGTGGGCGCGCTGCGCAGCCACATGCGGGCCAGGTCGGCGTAGCTCTTGCCCACGCAGTGGTTGAGCCGGTCCAGCGGCTTGTCTGAAAAACTGGCGGCCAGCACGGGTGGCGGCATCACGCGCGGCGCGGGCAGTGTGAATTCATGCACCTGGGGTACGGGTCGCTCGGCATAGGGCACGTCGAGCTGTTCGACCATGGTTTTCACCGTGGCCTGTTCGCGCGTATCCAGCGTGGCATCCAGCTGGCCCCAACCCCAGAAACGGCGCGGGGCGCGGCGGGAAAGTGTGGCGTGGGTGGTCATGTGCGAATCCTGGGCCGGTATGGGGCAAATCGCTATTCTACCCGGACCGTCCAGCCTGTACCATGTCAACACCGCCGCTACCACTGCCAACCCACCATGTCGCTGGCCGCTCAGGAGGAATCCCGTCCCCGCATTGACATCGGGCAACTGCCCGAAGGCGTGCGCGTGCGGCTGCTGGGGCGCTGGACAGCGGGCAATCTGGCCAACCGGGACAACTGGCAGGCCTTGCAGCACAGCCTGGGCGCGTTGCCGCAGGACTGGCGCACCTGCCACTGGGACTTGCGCGAACTGCAGCGCATGGACCACGTGGGCGCGCAGCTGCTGTGGAACGCCTGGTACCGGCAGTGGCCCGATACCGTGTATACCCTGGCTGCGCAACGCGCGCTGCTGGAGCGTATCGCGCAGTTTTCTTCCGTCTTGCCGCCGCGCAGGCCCCAAACCCTGTGGGACTGGGTGCTGCGCGGGGGTGCACTGGTCATTCGGGTCCAAGGGCACCTGGTGGACGCCGTTGGGCTGATCGGCCAGTTGCTGCTGGACATGGTGAAACTGCTGCGCGCACCGCGCAACGGGCCGTGGCGCGACATCTCTGGCAACCTCTACCGCATAGGCGCTACCGCCCTGCCCATCACCGCGTTGGTGGGCTTCCTGATCGGCGTGGTGCTGGCCTATCTGATGGCGCAGCAGTTGCGCCAGTTTGGAGCAGACGCGTTCATTGTTGACATCCTGGGCATCTCGCTCATTCGTGAACTGGGACCGGTGCTGGCCGCCATCCTGATTGCGGGGCGTTCGGGCTCGGCCATCACCGCGCAGATTGGCGTGATGCGGGTCACCGAAGAGCTCGATGCCATGAAGGTCATGGGCATCCCGCAGGGTTTCAGGCTGGTGCTGCCGCGCGCCATCGCCATGGCGGTGGCCATGCCGCTGCTGTCGGTGTGGACCACGCTGGCTGCGCTGTCAGGCGGTGTCCTCGCGGCTGATGTGGTGTTGGGTCTGACGCCCGGCTATTTCGTCACTGCATTGGCCAAGGTGGTGCTGGTCTCCAACCTGTGGCTCGCGGTGGGCAAATCGGTGGTGTTCGGATTGCTGATTGCGCTCATTGGCTGCCACTACGGGCTGCGCATCAAGCCCAACACGCAGAGCCTGGGCGAAGGCACCACGGCTTCGGTGGTGACCAGCATCACCATGGTGCTGCTGGTGGACGCCTTGTTTGCAGTGGTTTTCAAGGACATTGGCATATGACCGGCTCATTGGCAGCTACCCCCGCCTGGGTGCCGTCTCCCGTGGTGGAGATTCGTGGCCTGTGCACCGTGTTTCGCACCGACGGAGTGGACGCGCAGATCCACAAGAACCTGGATCTGCACATCGAGCGCGGCGAGTTGCTGTCCATCGTCGGTGGCTCGGGCAGTGGCAAGACCACGCTACTGCGCCTGATGCTGGGGCTGGAATCGCCCATGGGTGGCAGTGTCGACGTGCTGGGGCGACCGGCGGTGGAGCTCACCACCTCGGGCGCGGCCAGCCGCGTGGGCATGCTGTTTCAGCAGGGCGCGCTGTACTCGGCGTTTACCGTGCTGGAGAACATTGCGTTTCCACTGCGCGAACTCAAGTCTCTGCCCGACGACCTGGTGCGCGATGCGGTCATGGTCAAGCTGCAGATGGTGGGGCTGGATCCGGCCCACGCCCACAAGATGCCGGCGGATTTGTCGGGCGGCATGATCAAGCGCGTGGCGCTGGCGCGCGCGCTCATCATGGACCCGCCGCTGCTCTTGCTGGACGAACCCACCGCCGGGCTGGATCCGGACCGCTCAGACGCGTTTTGCACCCTGCTGCGCTCGCTGCACCAGGAGCTGGGCTTGACGGTGGTGATGGTCACCCATGACCTGGACACGATTTACGAGATCAGCACCCGCGTGGCGGTGGTGGCAGACAAGCGCGTCATTGTGGATGCGCCGCCCAAAGAGGTCATCCAGTTTGACCACCCCTTTGTGCGCGAATTTTTTCTGGGTGGGCGGGGGCTGCGCGCGCAGGAGCTGTTGCGCCTGCACCCCGATGCCGGGTAGAAAGGGAGAACCATGGAAAACAAATCACATGCGCTGGCCGCCGGAACTTTTGTTCTGGCGGTGGCGGCCTTGCTGGTGGCGTTGGCTGCCTGGCTCACGCGTGACACGGGCGAGCACCGGCCGTTTGAAATCTCCAGTCGCGAAGGCGTGACCGGCCTGCAGCCCCAGGCACCCGTTCGCTACAAGGGCGTCACCGTGGGGCGGGTGCAGTCCATCGCGCTGGACCAACAGACCCTGGGCAATGTGCTGATCCGCATTGCGGTGGATGGCACCGCACCCATCAGCCCCACCACCTTTGCCACGCTGGGTTTTCAGGGCGTGACCGGGCTGGCCTTCATACAGCTCGATGACACCGGCCCCACGTCGGCCGTGTTGGCCAGCAGTGACGAGCAGCCGGGTCGCATCCCCATGCGCCCGAGCCTGATGTCGCGCCTGTCGGACCAGGGCGCGGGTTTGCTGACCCAGCTCGACGAGGCCACCCAACGTGTCAGCCAGCTGCTGGCTGCACCCAACCAGAAGAAGCTGATGGACGCCGTGGGCAACATCGGCCAGGCGGCAGCCAACATCGGCCAGTTGGCGCAGCAGGCCAACCAGGCGAATCTGCCCGCCCTGGCGCAGGAGGCGGGCGCCACCCTCAAAAGCCTGCACACCACTTCTGACCGACTGGGCCAGAGCGCAGACGCCATCGGTGCATCGGCTGATGCATTCAAGGGCATGTCGCTGCGCATGAGCGAGCCCGGTGGCACGCTGGACCGCATTGCAGAAGGCACTACCACCTTGACCGCCACCGGCCAGTCGCTCAATGCCACCTTGGTGCCGCGCCTGAACCGCACGGTAGACGACACGGCACGCACCGTACGCCACATCTCCCGCGCGGTGGAGTCGGTCAGCGACAACCCGCAGGCGCTGCTGTTGGGCAACGGCGT
>DAOQRI010000130.1:0-6734 GCA_035355475.1 Rhodoferax sp.
GCCTCGGCGCCAAATACGCCTTCACCCCATTCCACACTGTTGAGGTAGATCTCCAGAATGCGCTGCTTGGTGAGCAAGTGCTCCAGCATCAGCGTCAAGACAAATTCCTGCCCTTTGCGCAACAGCGTGCGCTCTCCCGAAAGAAACAGGTTCTTGGCCAGTTGTTGCGTGATGGTGGAGCCGCCCACGATCTTGGGTGGCTTGGGCGCGGGCTTGCCAGGTAACACCTTGGCTGCAGGCTTCTGGCTGGCGGCTTTTTGCTCGGCCTTGGCATTTTTCTCCCAGGCTTTTTCCAGGGCATCCCAATCCACGCCATCGTGGTTGGTAAAACTGTCGTCTTCAGAGGCGATGACTGCGCGTTTGAGATTGTCTGAAATCCTGCTGTACGCGACCCACTCCTGCCGCCACCGCAGACTGCCTTTTTCGGTGGAAATCCGCCAGGCTTCGGAGCGCTGGAAGCTGGTGGACTGCGGAGCAACGGCGGACATGAATGCAATGCGCCCCACAAAAAACAATTGCAAACTCAGGAATGCTAGGGCCAGCAACGCAGCCCACTTTGCCATCGCTTTCATTGGTGTGCCGCAACCGCCGCTTCCAGCGTTTCGTCGCGGGTGAATTTGAAGCGCGAAACCACCACGATCTGCTCAGCCTGGCGGCGCATGGCCGGGCTGAAATGGCCAAACGGACCGGCCGACCGGGCAATGGCCGCCGCATGGCGGTCCAGCGCACGGCTGCCCGAGCTCTCGACAACTTCGGTTTCGACCACGCGGCCGTTGTAATTCACCGTGACGATCATGGTGAGCTCACCGTAAAGCTTCTTGCCGCCTGCCTGCGGAAAATTTTCAGTGCCCTTGTCTTCAATGGCACGGCGTAGCCCATCGTAGTACACCGCATAAACCTCCTCACGCACAGCGGGGCTGATGTAGCGCTTCTTGGGTTTGGCGTTTTGTTGGTTGATGCGCCGCTCAATTTCGGCCAGAATTTTGATCAGCTGGCGGCGTTTTTCCTCGCGCTCCATTTGTTCCGCTTTGCTGGCGACCTGATTCGGGTCGGGCACGGGCATGGTGGCCAGCTGGTTCTTCACCTGTGCCAGCAGCAGGTTCTGTTGCTCCTGCAGCGTTTGCAGCTTGCGCGCAGTTTCCTCTTCTGATGCGTCACCATAATCATTGAGTGCGGAAGGCGGCAGCGGGCTGGTGGCGCGCCCTTTTTCTGCGTCACCGCCTCCGGCCAGCGACGCCTGGGCGATGGCTTTTGCTTTATCGGGTTTCTCGTTGCTGCGCGAGTTGACCAGCACCACCTCCAGCGGGGTGTCCTCAAACACCCGGTTGAATGACTCCGGGTCCACAAAACGAACCGTCAGCAGCGCCGCATGCACCGCCACGGATGCGAGCAGTGCGCGTTGAAGTGTGCTGAGGGACCGCAGGCGTTTCACGGAGCTGGTGGGTCGTTTGCGGGTTCGGCGGGTTCGGTCACGTCCACCGCGATGGCAATGGGGCCGCAGACGTCGTCGTCTTCGCCATCGTCATCCGTGCTGTCAGTTTCGCCCGTTGCTGTCATCGGCGTATCCAGTCTCTCAACGACTGTGCCGCTGATGTCCAACGTGATCAGGTCCATATCGCCCAAGCGGACCCGCACCCGCGCGCCGCGCGGCAGGTTTTGCCCGCCCATGACTGGCAGCACCAGGGGCAGGGTGTCGGCGCGCACCATGTTGTCCTTGAACACACTGGCTTCCAGCTCGTTGATGCCGTTCTGCTGCAGGTATTTCAAGGTCCAGAAACGCTCCATGCCACCCTGGTAGCCGTTGTATGCGCTGTAGGCTTCGTCAAAGCTGGAGATGATGGAGAACAGGCTGGCGTCTTTGGGCTTGAAGGGCGCTACCAGCGCCGCCGTCTTGCCGTGCTGTACGCAAGCAATGATTTGCCACTGGTTGACCAGGTCCACATAGCGGCGTAGGGGCGAGCTGCTCCAGGCGTAGCTCTTGACGCCGATGCCAGCATGCGGCAGGGCCTTGGTACCCATGCGCACCTTGACGCCGGGCGCAAGAGAAGCCTGGCTGCGGTAGATGCCGGGCACGCCCAGTTCGGACATCCAGCTGCCCCAGGTGCTGTTGGCCAGGATCATGGCCTCGGCCACGATCAGGTCCAGCGGTGCGCCACGCTGGCGGGTGCTGATCTGAACCGTCTCGCAGCCTTGCGGTTCGGCGCCGTCGTTGCCCACGAGTCTGAAGTTGTAGTCCGGACGGTTGAAGGTCTCGGGCTTGCCGCGCACGACTTCACGCTTGGCTTTCAGATCTTTGGCCAGACAGTATAAAAATGATAGCTGCTCACGCAGTTCCGGTAAGGGCTGTGGCTCATTTTCATGGTTAAAACTGGGATCCTGCAACCAGGGTTCAGTCACCACGCTGTCGAGCTGATCATGGCGCAGGTTGTGTGCAATGCGGACGCGCTCGATGCGCGATTCATGCCCCTTGATTTCCAGCGTGGCCTCATCCAAAGTCACGTACAGCGACAGCGCCGGACAGTCGCGCCCGGCTTGCAGGGTATAGGTCTGCACCAGTGCATCGGGCAGCATGGTGACCTTGTAACCCGGCATGTAGACGGTGGACAGGCGGCTGCGGCCGATCTGGTCCACCGCGTCACCAGGCTGTATGGCCAGGCCGGGTGCGGCGATGTGGATGCCCACGGTAATGGTGCCGCTGCCCAGGCCTTGCACGGAAATGGCGTCGTCGATTTCGGTGGTCTGCGAGTCGTCGATGGAAAAGGCTTGTGCGACCGACAAGGGCAGGGCGCTGTCGTCAATCGCCGGCGCCACCAAAGTGGGAAATCCGGTGCCCTTGGGAAAGTTCTCCAGCAGGAAGCGCTTCCAGTGGAACAGGTAGGGCGACGCAATGGCGCCCGATTTTTGCAACAGTTCCAGAGGGGCGGTGTGGGTGGCGCGGGCCGCCTCGACCACGGCCTTGTACTCGGGCGCGTTCTTGTCGGGCTTGAACAGGATTTTGTACAACTGTTCGCGCACCGGCTCAGGGCACTGTCCGGCGCCCAGCTCGGTGGCCCACTGGGTAATCTGAAGTGCAACCAGTTTCTTTTTTTCGATGGCTGCCAGTGCCTGGGCGATTACATCGGCGCTGGCCTTTCGAAAGCGTCCCTTGCCGGCGCGGCGAAAGTAGTGGGGCGACTCGAACAGCCGAAACAACATCGCCGCCTGCTCAGACAGTGGCGCCTGGTCCGAGAAATAGTCGCGCGCCAGATCGGCAAAGCCAAACTCTTCGTCGGGTGCGAACTCCCAGGCCATCTCCAGCTCGATGTTCTGGCTGGCCGCTTGCGCGGTAGCCATGAATTCGGCCGGCGACGGCTTTTCGAACTTGATCAGCATATTGGCGGCCTTGACCTTGACCCGCTTGCCACTGTCAAGCTCCACCTGCGCGGACGCATCGGTCTCGGACATCACCCGACCGGCCATGAATTTTCCGGCTTCATCAAACAATAAAAACATAGGGCGGCATTGTCCCACGCCCGTGACCACACGCTGTGAGGGAACGTGGGGGCGCAAATCCCCGTGTTTATGGGAGTCCCACGCGCGCTGGATGCCGATATGCTCACGATGTGGCTATCGGGTCGCCAAAGGGGTGCCCTGGGTCTGGTAGGAGTTGGCTTTGGTGTGGCGTGTACTGATTGTTGAAGATGATTCGCAGATGCGCGCTTTTTTTGCCGCCAGCGTGGGGCGTTCGCCCGAGCTTCTGCTCGTATCCAGTGTGGCCACGGTGGCAGAGGCCAAAGCTCAATTCAACAGCGCGGCGCATGGCATCGATGTGTTGCTGATTGACCTGGGGCTGCCCGATGGCAGTGGCCTGGAAGTAATTCGCCATGCCCGCCAGCGCAACCCGGCTTGCGAAGCGCTGGTAATCTCCATGTTTGGCGATGAAGACAACGTGCTGGCCAGCATCGAGGCAGGGGCCCTGGGTTACATCCACAAGGACGCGGCGCCCGACGACATTGCCAAGACGATTCTGGAGATGAAGGGCGGTGCATCGCCGATATCGCCCATGATCGCGCGGCGGGTGCTTTCCAAGTACCGGTCTATGCAGGTAAGTGTACCTTCAGCCCATATAGTTGCTGAATCGATTGCTATAAAAAGTGATGCATTGGCCGCCGAAAAGAGCATCTTGTCACCCCGTGAGCAAGAGGTGCTGGAGCTGATCGCGCGCGGGTTCTCGTATGCGGAAATTGCCGATTTGAAGAACCTCAGCGTGCACACCATCCAGACGCACATCAAGAGCCTGTACGGCAAGCTGGAGGTGCACTCCAAAATGGAAGCGGTTCTGGAGGCCACGCGCATGGGATTGTTGCCACAACAGCGTCTGACAGAATCCGCACGATGAGATCGCAATCCCACCGACGTGGCGTGCCCGCGTGGCTGGGTTTGGGCCTGGTCTGGGCCGTCCCCAGTGCCGCTGCGGTGCTGACGCTGAGTCAGGCACGGGCTGTGGTAACCGTCGATGGCAAGTCGATTTCCAAAGAGGTGCAACTGCCTTACCACTGGGACCGCGCCAACCCCGGGCAGCAGGGTGGAGCAGTATTCGATATCGATTTTGATTTGCCCCAGGCGCATGGCGGTGTGTGGGGCATCTATCTGCCGCGCCTGGGCAATGCCTACGAACTGTGGCTCAATGGCGTCAAGCTTCAGGCCCATGGAGAAATGGTGCAGCAGCAGGGTGATACATCGGTCTACAACGGGGCAGATTTCGGTCGCGTGCCGCGCTACATCACGGTGGACGGCGGCCACATGCAGAGCTCCAACCACTTGCGCATCCATATCCGTGCCGATGTCGGTCGCCGTGGCGGGCTCGCGCCAGTGGTGATCGGGCCGCAGACGGAGGTTTTTCCGTTGTACGAGCGGGACTACCGCTGGCGTGTGACCGGGTCGGTGGCAGTGGTGGCGTTCTGCTTTGTGGTCGGCTTGACAGCGCTAGCCCTGTGGACCACCGATGCGGGTGTTCCCGATAGCACTCGCTCAGGGCGGGATCCTCTGTTTTTCTTCGTGGCCGTGGCGCAACTGTTCTGGGCGGTGTATGTGGGTGATGTGCTGGTGGAGGCGCCACTGCTCCCCTGGCCCTGGTGGGGTGTGGTGCAGGTGATCGCCCTGGACGTCTGGGGCGGCTCCATGGCCCTGGCGTGCATGGAGTTGACCGATTGGCAGAGCAACACCTGGGTTGTGCGCCTGCGCCAGGGCATTCTGTGGCTGATGGTGATGGCCCCTGCTGCGTCCCTGTGGGCATTGAGCCAGGGCCAGCCTTTGGTGTTGACCAGCTGGTATGTCGCTTATGGCGGCACCTTGCTGGTGTTCATCCTGGGCTTTTTGTGGCGCGCGTTCGGTCATGCCAATGCCGAGCAGCGCATACTGGCCGCCGCAGCGTTGGTCAATATTGTCGTGGCGCTACGCGATATTTATGTGTTCAGGTTCGACGCGTCCTATGGCGCCAATACCTGGTTGCGTTACTCATCGGTGCTGTTTGGTCTTGCGCTGGGGCATGTCGCGCTGATGCGGTTTCGTGCCACCAGTGCCCAGTTGCGCGGCTTGCTGGGAACCCTGGCCACGCGCGTGTCGGAAAAGGAAATCGCCCTGGGCGAAACCTATGCCAGGCTGGAAGTCCTGGCGCGCCAGCAGGAGCGCACCGCCGAGCGTGGGCGCATTTTGCGCAATATGCATGACGGTGTAGGCTCCCACATCAGCTCGGCCATGCGCCAGTTGCAGGGCAGCGGTTCCAGTGACCCGGCGACCCGCGACGAGGTGCTGCTGACGTTGCGTGACGCGCTGGATCAGCTCAAGCTCTCGATTGACTCCATTCACCTGGTGCCTGGCGACGTGACCGCCCTGCTGGCCAACTTGCGGTACCGGTTAGGCCCGCGCTTCATGGCCATGGACATTGAACTGCACTGGGATGTGGACCTCCTGCCGGTGTGCAAAAACCTGGATGCCGGCGCCATGAATGAGCTGCAGTTCATGCTGTTTGAGGCGTTTTCCAACGTGTTGCAGCACGCACGGGCGCATGCCCTGCGGGTCGAAGGCCATGTCATTCGCCTGGATGGCGCCGAGCGGGTTTTTGTCCGCGTGGTGGACGATGGCTGTGGCTTTGACCCCTCCATCGGACAGCGCAAGGGCCTGGCCACCATGCGTGAGCGGGCCACCGCCATCGGGGCGCAACTTCGCATCCGAAGCGAGCCTGGTCAATCCACGGTTGAAATTCAGCTCGACGTTTAGCGCACTGCGCTCTGCATGGCTGCGCGGTGCGGGGATAATTGCGTCCCTGTATGGCCTCTGTTTTTGATAAACCTTCCGTTTGGCGGCGCGTTGCGCCCTGGTTCCACGGCTTTGACGGCCCGCTGGCCTTCGCCGTTTTTTTACTGGCCTGCGCGGGCATGCTCACCATGTATTCCTCGGGCTTTGACCATGGAACCCGGTTTGAGGACCATGGCCGCAATATGCTGATCGCTGCCAGCATCATGTTTGTTGTGGCCCAGGTTCCGCCCCAGCGGCTGATGGCCTTGGCGGTGCCTCTATACATAGTGGGTGTGACCTTGCTGATTGCAGTAGCCGTGTTTGGCATCACCAAGAAGGGGGCCCGGCGCTGGATCAATGTGGGCATTACGATTCAGCCCAGTGAAATTCTCAAAATTGCGATGCCGTTGATGCTGGCTTGGTGGTTTCAAAAGCGCGAAGGCCAATTGCGCCCCCTA
>DAOQRI010000131.1:0-6734 GCA_035355475.1 Rhodoferax sp.
GGCCAGGACGACCGTCCTGTCACCACCGAGAGCGAGCCGGTGAGCATGAGCCGCGAGACCACCTTCGAGCGCGACCTGCACGCGGTGCGGGACAAGGCCGAGCTGGGTGCCGTGTTCACCCAACTGTGCGAGCAGGTGGCGGCCGACCTGCAACGCAAGGGCTACATGGGCAAGACCATCGGCATCAAGCTGCGCTATGACGACTTCAAGAGTGTGACCCGCGACCTGACCATCGCCAACTACACGGCCGACGCCAAGACCATACGCCACAACGCCGGGCTGTGCCTCAAACGCGTGCCACTGCAACAGCGCCTGCGTCTTCTGGGCGTCAGGGTGGGCACCCTGGTGCGCGCCGATGAGGCTAAACTTTCCAAAACCTCCAAGGAACACCCCGACCATGACCCCACTGCAATGCTTTTCCCTGACGACTGACAACCACATCGCACACCTGGTGCTGAACAAGCCCGAGGCGATGAACACCATGCACCCCACGTTCTGGCGCGAGCTGGACCAGGTGCTGACCCAGTTACACCAGGACGGCAAGGCCCGCGCGCTGGTCATCAGCAGCACCGGTAAACATTTCAGCGCCGGCATGGCGCTGGAAACCTTTGCTGGCGCCATTACCATGGATGACCAGAGCCCCGAAGGTCGCGCAGCCATTTTCGACATGCTCGGCGACATGCAGGCCACCTTCACCAAACTGGAAACCCTGCGCATTCCGGTCATCGCGGCCATTCAGGGCGGCTGCATCGGCGGCGCGGTGGACATGGTCAGCGCCTGCTGCATCCGCTACGCCACCGCACAAACGTTCTTTTGCATCCAGGAAATCAACATCGGCATGGTGGCCGACGTAGGCACCCTGCAGCGCCTGCCCAAGCTGATTCCGCTGGCCGTGGTGAAAGAAATGGCCTACACCGGCAAGCGCCTGGACGCACAGCGCGCGCTGCAATACGGGCTGGTCAATGCCGTGTATGAAACGGACGCCCAAATGCTCGAAGCCGCTCTGCAATGTGCCGCCGAGATTGCCAGCAAGCCCCCCATCGCCATCTGGGGCACCAAGCAAGCTATCCATTACGCGCGCGACCACTCGGTGGACGACGCGCTCAGGCAAATGGGCTGGTTGCAAGGTGCCATCTGGAGCAACCGCCATGTCATGGAAGCAGTGATGGCGATGAAGAGCAAGCGAGCGGGAGAATTTCCTTCGCTGCAAACGCTCAAACGGTTTGCGGATGTGGGGTTGTAGCGCTTCACTCTTGAGCGAGACTAGGGGTGTGGGCTGGGCGGACGTTGAGGCCGATTTCGGAACCGAAGGTTCATGAGGCCCCGGCGTCTGCGCGGCCCGCGGCCCGACTCCACTCGGAGTGAAATCAATGCGAGATCTTGCAGCATCCCGCACAAAACGTGCACACCAACCCGCATTTCGTAACCATTACGAACACCTTTTGCACCCGATGAGCAGCACAATTTCCACACCATTACTGCTGTGGAACACTTGGCCATGAACATCACCGAATCCCTGCTGCACGCCCTCAAGTCACACGGCGCCACCCGCGTCTTTGGCATTCCAGGTGACTTTGCCCTGCCCTTCTTCCGCATCATTGAAGAATCGGAAATCCTGCCCCTGCACACCCTCTCGCACGAACCTGGCGTAGGCTTTGCCGCCGACGCGGCAGCGCGCATCAACTGCGCATTGGGCGTGGCAGCGGTCACCTACGGTGCGGGGGCGTTGAACATGGTCAATGCCGTGGCCTCGGCCTATGCCGAAAAATCGCCGCTGGTTGTGCTGTCCGGCGGCCCAGGCAAGGGCGAAGCGCGCTCCGGCTTGTTGCTACACCACCAGGCCAAAACTTTGGACTCACAACGACAGATCTTTGAACAGATCACCTGCGACCAGGTCCGACTGGACGACGCCGAGCGCGCCCCGGCCGACATTGCCCGCGTGCTGGCCAACTGCATGCGCCAGTCGCGCCCGGTCTACATCGAGCTACCGCGTGACATGGTGGGCGTGGAGTGCAAGCCGGTAGAAGCTTTAGCCCCTGCAGCCATCGACACCGACAAGCTGGACGCCTGCGTGGATGAAATTCTGGAGCGCCTGGCCAAGGCCAGCGCGCCGGTGCTGATGGCGGGGGTGGAAGTGCGTCGTTTCGGACTGGAAGACAAGGTGGCCGAGCTGTCTCGCCGACTGGGACTGCCTGTAGTCACCACCTTCATGGGACGAGGCTTGCTGACCGAGGCGGATGCGCCCCTGGTAGGCACTTACATGGGCGTGGCCGGTTTGCCGGAGGTCACGCAGCTGGTGGAATCGTCTGATGCGCTGTTCATGCTGGGCGTGATCGTGTGCGACACCAACTTTGCGGTCTCCGAAAAGTCCATCGATATGCGCAAGGCGATTCTGGCATTCGACGCGCAACTCACCATCGGATACCACACCTACGCCAAAGTGTCGCTAACCGCGCTAGTAGACCATTTGCTGGCCAGAATCAGCGCAACCGAGAAGCGCTTTGCCGTGACCCGCCAGGTGTTTCCGCGGGGGCTTGTGGCCGATGGTGCAACCATTGCGCCCAACGACATCGCCACGGCGGTGAACGACTTGATGGCCGAGCACGGACGCATGCCGATTGCGTCGGACGTGGGCGATTGTCTGTTTACCGCCATGGATATCGAGCACACCGCGCTCGTCGGTCCAGGCTATTACGCGACCATGGGCTTTGGTGTGCCGGCTGGCTTGGGCTTGCAGGCCGAGACCGGCCAACGTCCCCTGATTCTGGTGGGTGATGGTGCCTTCCAGATGACCGGATGGGAACTGGGCAACTGCAAGCGCTATGGCTGGGACCCCATCGTGCTGGTGTTCAACAACGCCAGCTGGGAAATGCTGCGCACCTTCCAGCCCGAATCCAAATTTACCGATCTGGACGAATGGGGCTTTGCCCACATGGCTGCGGGCATGGGCGGCGCTGGGGTGCGGGTGAGCACACGTGCCGAGCTCAAGGCCGCGCTGGACCAGGCACACGCCACGCGGGGCCAGTTTCAGCTGATAGAAATCATGATTCCACGGGGCGTACTGTCAGAGGCATTGCAGCGGTTCGTGGCCGGGGTCAAGCGGCTCAACCCGAAGTAAAAGCTGAAACAGCTTGCTATGGATTTTGGGTATACAAATTTTCGTTTTCATGATTTGATAGGGGTTTCCAAAAATAATCGCTTGATTGGGGAGGATGTCTGCATGCCAATACTGCCGGAGCCACGCCCGGAATACAGGTGCCCCAAAGAGCAGAAAGACGAGCCGTGTGCGCGGCTCGATGCGCTCTCCGACGGGTTCTGCACGCTTGAGCAACAGCACATGGCCAACATGGCCGCGTTGCGTGAGGCCGCGCAACATGCGCTTGCCATTCTGGACAATCTGCTCGACGGCGTGGTCACCATCAGTGAACAAGGGTTGATTGAATCGTTCAACAAGGCGGCGTCACAAATTTTTGGCTATACAGCCGCCGAGTCCATTGGACGCAAGGCCAGCATGCTGATGCCCGCCGAGCTGGCTGCCCAGCACGATGCACGCCTGCAGCACCACGACAGAACTCGATCCTCCTTTGTCATTGGCCAAAGCATAGAAACGGTGGGCCAGCGCAAGGACGCCAGCGTGTTTCCCATCAGCCTGTCCGTTTCGCAGGTGGAGCGTGCAGGCGAGACGATATTCGTTGCGGTCATCCGCGACATCACGCAACAACGCCTTGCCAAAGAAGAAATCCAGCGCCTGGCCTTTTACGACCCATTGACGCATTTGCCGAATCGGCGGCTGCTGCAAGACCGGCTGGAGCAGGCACTCATCACCTCCACGCGCACTGCCCAGCAGGGCGCTTTGATGTTCCTCGACCTGGACCACTTCAAACACCTCAACGACACCATGGGTCACGACCTGGGGGACGAACTGCTCAAGCAAGTAGCAAGCCGCCTGAAAACCTGTGTGCGCGAAGGCGACACGGTGGCACGCCTGGGTGGTGATGAATTTGTGGTGTTGCTCGAAGGCCTGAGCCCGGCATCACACGAAAGCGCGGCCCAGGCCGAAACCATTGCCGGCAAAGTCCTGAGCGCCCTGGGTCAGTCCTACCAATTGCGTGGCCACCCGTTCGAGAGCACGCCCAGCATTGGAATTGTGCTGTTTCCCGGCGAAGACGACAACACCGAAGCCCTGCTCAAAAAGGCCGATGTGGCGATGTACCAGGCCAAGGCAGCCGGTCGCAACACGGTCCGATTTTTTGACCCGGCCATGCAGGCCGCCGTGACCGCGCATGCCGCACTGGAGCGCGACATGCGCCGCGGGCTGGCCCGCCAGGAGTTCATACTGCTGTACCAGTTTCAGGTCAATGTGCAAGGTGTGCCCATCGGCGCCGAGGCTTTCCTGCGCTGGAACCACAGTTCGCGCGGTGTGGTGCCGCCATCCCAGTTCATCACCCTGGCGGAAGAGACCAGTGTGGGGCATTTGCTGGGTCAGTGGGTACTGGACACCGCTTGTGCCCAACTGGCAGTCTGGGCCGACCAGGAAGCCACCGCGCACTGGACGCTGGCCATCAACGTCAGCCCCAGCCAATTTGGACACGCCGGTTTTGTCGGCCAGGTCGCTGCCGCACTGCACAAAACGGGTACCAAGCCACAGCAACTCAGGCTGGAGCTGACCGAGCGCATGCTGATGAACGACACCAGCGAGACGCGCAACCGCATGCACGCCATCAAGGCGCTGGGGGTGGGGTTTTCGCTGGATGATTTTGGAACCGGCTACTCGTCGCTGGCGCACTTGCAGCGCCTGCCACTGGACCAGCTCAAGATTGACCAGTCATTTGTCCAGACACTGCTCACCCAGCCCGGCGATGCAGCGGTGGCTCGCTCGGTCATCGCACTGGGCCACAGCCTGGGCCTGACGGTGATTGCAGAAGGTGTGGAAACCGCCGAGCAACGCAACCTACTGGCCGAGCTGGGCTGCGACGCGTTTCAGGGCTACTACTTTGGACGCCCGTCGCTGGCCAACGAGTTGGCACCTTCGCAATAGCGCGGGCACCTACTGCCGTGCGGTGCGCACATTGCGTGGCAATGCCTGCGGGTGGCTGGTGCGAAACGGGTTGATATCCAAACCACCGCGGCGGGTGTAGCGGGCATAGACCGCCAGCTTCATGGGTTTGCAGCGGGTCCAGATGTCCATGAAGATGCGCTCAACACACTGTTCGTGGAACTCGTTGTGGTTGCGAAAACTCACCAGGTATTGCAGCAGGCCACCCTGGTCAATCTGGTCACCGGTGTAGCTGATCTGCACGCTGCCCCAGTCGGGTTGTCCCGTCACCAGGCAGTTGCTTTTGAGCAGGTTACTCACCAGCACTTCCGACACTGGCGCCTCGTCGGGCGTGACCGTCAGCAACCCGGGCGCTGGGGTGTACTGGGTGCATTCAATGTCCAGGCGGTCCAGGTTCAGGCCGTCGAGCTCGTGCACCGGCTCGCGGTCAAACATCTCGGGGCCCAACAGCGTCACACCGATGGATGCAGTCGCCACCACGGGCTCACCGTCTGTGCGCCATACGGCCTCAGTCAGGTCGGCACGCAAACGCGCCTTCACCGCATCGAAGTCCGCAAACCGTGTGTTGTTGAAGCTGTTGAGATAGAGCTTGAAGGACTTGCTCTCAACAATGTTCACCGTCTCGCAAGGAATCGTGACATGCGCCAGTGCCACCTGGGGCTTGCCACGCAGATTGAGCCAGCTCAGCTCAAACGCAGTCCACATATCGGCGCCGAAAAAGGGTGCGGGCCCAGCAATGCCGATCTCGGCGCGCTTGCCGGCGCGGGGAATGGGGAACAGCAAGGACGCGTCGTACTGGTCGATATAGGCGGACGATTTGCCCAGCTGCGATTGTTCGGGCGTGTTCATGGTTTGACTGCCTGCAGGTGAGGAAGCAGAGCATTCAGAATTTGCGAAACCGGTTCGGGCGGCAGGTCGTGGCCCATGCCGTCAATGCCCACCAGGCGCGCGCCGGGAATACGCTGCGCCACATCTTCCCCATGTTCAAACGGCACCAGGGGATCGGCTTTGCCGTGTACCACCAGCGTCGGGCTCGTGATCGTGGAAAGCAGGTCCGCACGCTGCGTGTCCGCAATGATGGCAACCATCTGGCGCATCGTGCCCGCTGGGTGGTAGCAGCGTTGAACGCCACGGGTGATGCGCTCACGCATCTCGGGTTCGGGCGTGGGAAAGCCAGGACTGCCAATGGTTTTGTACAGCTTCACATAATGGTCCACCACCGCGTCCAGTGCCGTGCTGGCGGGGCGACTGAGCAGCACACGCGTCACATCGCGGTGGGCCTGCTTCAAGCCCTTGGCGCCGCTGCTGCTCATGATGCTGGTCAGGCTGAGCGTGCGCTGCGGTGCCGCAATCGCCACGCGCTGCGCCACCATGCCCCCCATGCTGACACCGACAATGTGCGCGCTGGCCACGCCCAGCGCATCGAGCACACCCAATGCGTCTTTGGCCATGTCCTGCAGCGTGTACGGCGGGCGAATGCGCAGGCCCAGCTTGTAGCGGATACCGGCCATCAGGATATTGGGCTTACCCAGGTGGTCAAAGTGCTGGCTCAGGCCAATGTCACGGTTATCCATGCGGATGACACGAAAGCCCGCATCCACCAACTCCTGCACCAGTTCCGCTGGCCAGGCCACCAGTTGCATGCCCAGGCCCATGATGAGCAGCACGGCCGGGCGGG
>DAOQRI010000132.1:0-6733 GCA_035355475.1 Rhodoferax sp.
GCGTCGATCTGGCCGGGGGTGATCAGGCAACGGGCTGCGTCATGCACCAGCACCCAGTCCGTGCAGCTTGCACCATTCTGTTGCAGCGCAGATAGACCATTCAATACGCTTGCAGCCCTCGTGGATCCTCCACATGAAGCTACAATAATCGTAGCATCATGGGTATCAAAGAAATCATCCCCTGCGGACACCACCACCAGCACGCCAGCCAGTCGGCGCACCGCTGAAAAGGCGGCCAGGGTGTGCAGGACCATTGGCTGGCCGGCGACCGGCTGGTATTGCTTGGGACCGTCCGATCCGGCCCGCGAGCCGGTCCCGGCACAGGGAATCAAGGCCCATAGACGGGCGGGTTCGCTAGCAGGTATTGCAGAAGACGGCATAGAGCGAAGTGGTTTGGAAAGCTGACCCCGATCATAGAGGCTGGCGCCTGTACACAGACTTGCCCTGCCCCCGGTAAAATGGTGCCAATCGACTCTCTTTACACCCCCCGTTCCTTGACCGGGGGGTGTTTTGTATTTGTACCTCCCCATGGACCTCCCCAAACTTAACCCTGGCAAACGTTTCACTTTGCCCCGCCCTGTTGGCTCTGCCGACGCGATGTTGCTGGCCCGTCTGGGCGAGCGGGAAAAGGCGGCCGGCAAGCCTATGACCGTGGTCACGGCCGACGCCAACGACGCCCAGCGGCTGATGGACGAGATTGCCTTCTTTGCCCCCACACTGCGCTGCGCACTGTTCCCCGACTGGGAAACCCTGCCCTACGACACCTTTTCTCCCCACCAGGACCTGATCAGTGAGCGGCTGGCAACCTTGTGGCGCATCAGCCAACGCGACAAGGACACCGGCGCCGATGTGGTCATCGTGCCAGCCACCACGGCGCTCTACCGACTGGCGCCGCCCAGCTTTTTGGCGGGCTACACCTTTGAATTCAAGGTCAAGCAAAAGCTCGATGAGGCCAAACTCAAGGCCCAGCTCACACTGGCGGGCTACAGCCATGTGACCCAGGTGGTGAGTCCCGGTGAATATGCGGTGCGCGGCGGCCTGATCGACCTGTTCCCCATGGGGTCGCTGGTCCCCTTCCGTGTGGACCTGTTTGACGACGAGATCGACAGCATCCGCACGTTTGACCCCGACAGCCAGCGCAGCCTGTACCCGGTACCCGAAGTGCGGCTGCTGCCCGGGCGCGAGTTCCCGATGGACGACGCGGCACGGGCCAAATTTCGAAACCGCTGGCGCGAGTTGCTGGAGGGCGACCCGACCAAGAGCCGCATCTACAAGGACATCGGGGCGGGCGTGGCCACGGCGGGTATTGAGTACTACCTGCCGCTGTTCTTCGAGGAAACCGCCACGGTGTTCGACTACGTGGGGCCGGATGCTACCGTCGTCCTGCATGGCGACCTGGAGCCGGCCTTCCAGCGCTTCTGGCAAGACACCAAGGACCGCTACCGCCTGGTCCAGGGCGACCCCGAGCGACCCGCACTGCCCCCTGAATCGCTGTTTTTAGGCACTGAGCAGTTTTACGCGCGGGCCAATGCCTACGCGCAACTCGCTATCAAATCGGGAGCTGCTCACGCAGATTCCAAAAGGGATGAAGGCCAATTTGATGCTGAAAAACCGGTGTCACCTTATGTGGAACTGGAGACCCTGCCCCCAATGGCCGCCGAGCGCGGCAGCGAAGACCCGCTGGCGCGCCTGAAGGCGCACGCGCGCAACACCCAGCACCGCATCCTGGTGCTGGCCGAAAGCGATGGCCGCCGCGAAAGCTTGCTGGACTTCTTGCGTGCCAGCGGCGTCAACCCGCCCGCCTTTGACTCACTGCTCGATTTCCAGACCAGCGACGAGAAATTTGGCATTGCCACGGCCGCGTTGAGCGTTGGCTTCAGCTGGCTCGAATATGGCATTGACCTGGTCACCGAGACCGAACTCTTCGCCAGCGCCCCCACCACCCGCCGACGCAAAAAGCAGGAACAGGTCAGCGATGTAGAAGCGCTGATCAAGGACCTGAGCGAACTGAATGTGGGCGACCCGGTAGTGCACAGCCAGCACGGTATTGGCCGTTACCGCGGCCTCATCAACCTGGACTTAGGCGCCAAGCTTGCCAATGGAGAGCCCGAGTTGCAAGAGTTTTTGCACCTGGAATATGCCGACAAGGCCACACTGTATGTGCCGGTCAGCCAGTTGCAACTGATCAGCCGCTACACCGGTGTGAGTGCGGATGAGGCGCCCCTGCACAAGCTGGGTAGCGGCCAGTGGGAAAAGGCCAAGCGCCGCGCCGCGGAACAAGTGCGCGACTCGGCCGCCGAGTTGCTGAACATCTACGCCCGCCGCGCCGCCCGCGAAGGACACGCCTTCCGCTATTCAGCCAACGACTACGAGACCTTTGCCAACGACTTTGGCTTTGAAGAAACCGCCGACCAGAAGGCCGCCATCCACTGCGTGATCCAGGACATGGTCAGCCCCCGACCCATGGACCGACTGGTCTGCGGCGATGTGGGCTTTGGCAAGACCGAGGTCGCGCTGCGCGCCGCGTTTATTGCGGTGACCGGCGGCAAGCAGGTAGCGATTCTCGCGCCCACCACGCTCTTGGCCGAACAGCATTTCCAGACCATTTCGGACCGCTTCTCCAAGTGGCCGGTCAAAGTGGCCGAGATGAGCCGCTTTCGCTCTACCAAGGAAATCAATGTTGCACTGAAGGGTGTGGCCGATGGCACGGTGGACATTGTGGTGGGCACCCACAAGCTCCTGAGCCAGGACACCCATTTCAAGAACCTGGGCCTGCTCATCATTGACGAGGAACACCGCTTTGGCGTGCGCCACAAGGAGCAGATGAAGGCCCTGCGCGCAGAAGTTGACGTGCTGACGCTCACCGCCACGCCCATCCCCCGCACCATGGGCATGGCGCTGGAAGGCCTGCGCGATTTGAGCGTGATTGCCACCGCGCCGCAACGCCGCCTGGCCATCAAAACCTTTGTGCGCACCGAGGGCAATGGCGTGATCCGCGAGGCGGTGCTGCGCGAGTTGAAACGCGGCGGACAGGTTTACTTCTTGCACAACGAGGTGGAAACGATTGAGAACCGTCGCGCCAAACTGGAGGAACTCTTGCCCGAGGCCCGCATTGCCGTCGCCCATGGCCAGATGCCCGAGCGCGAGCTGGAGCGCGTGATGCGCGACTTCATCGCCCAGCGCTACAACCTACTGCTGTGCTCCACGATTATTGAGACCGGCATTGACGTGCCCACCGCCAACACCATCGTGATGAGCCGCGCCGACAAGTTCGGTCTGGCCCAGTTGCACCAGTTGCGCGGCCGCGTGGGCCGCAGCCACCACCAGGCCTATGCTTATTTGATGGTGCCCGATATTGAAGGCCTGACCAAACAAGCCACCCAGCGCCTGGACGCCATTCAAGCCATGGAAGAACTGGGCTCTGGCTTCTACCTGGCCATGCACGACCTGGAGATCCGTGGTGCCGGCGAGGTGCTGGGTGAAAACCAAAGCGGCAATATGCTGGAAGTGGGTTTCCAGCTCTACAACGAAATGCTGAGCGAGGCGGTGCGCTGCCTGAAGGCCGGTATCGAGCCCGACTTGTTGAGCCCGCTGAACGTAACGACCGATATCAATCTGCATGCCCCGGCGCTCTTGCCCGACGATTACTGCGGCGATGTGCACCTGCGCCTGTCGTTCTACAAAAAGCTGGCCACCGCCAAGACCACGGACCAGGTGGACACGCTACTGGAAGAAATCGTGGACCGCTTCGGCAAGTTGCCCGCCCAGGCCCAGACACTCATCGACGTGCACCGCCTGCGCGTGCTGGCCAAGCCCTATGGCGTGGTCAAGGTGGATGCCGCGCCGGGCGTGATCACGATTACATTCCAGAAGAATCCGCCGATTGACCCGATGAAGATCATCCAGATGATTCAGAAGAACAAGCACATCAAGCTGGCCGGCAACGAAAAGCTGCGCATCGAACGTGAATTGCCGGAAACCAAAGACCGCGCGCAAATGGTGCGCGATGTGCTGCGCAACCTGGGTCAGCCGGTGGTGGAGCCCGTTGCTGTTGCTGCCGTTGCGAAGTAGAGTTGATCTCAGGATAGCCGCATGAGTTTATTGAATCCCCACACCATCGTCTTGATGACCGGCTTGTTGGCCGGCATGTTGGCCATGGTGCTGCTGATCATGCGGCGCAGCTACCCGTCCACCATCCGGGGTTTTGGCGAATGGGCCAGCGCCGTGCTGCTGTTTTTCATAACCGGCCCCCTGTATGCCATCGGTGATCCGGCCACGGAGAGCCTGCGAATCAGCATTGCAAACACCGTGTTGATGTCCGGCATCTACCTCTGTTACATCGGAACCCAGCGGTTTTTCGGTGTCACCCCAAAGCTCGCGCGGGGTTGGACATTGGTAACCTCTGTGAATCTGGTGCTGGCATGGTTCGCGCTGGTCGATAACAGCTATTCATTACGCCTGGCCATTACCTCCGCGCTCCAAACCTACCTGTTCTGCATGAATGCCTGGCTGGTTTACCGGCACGGCATGCACACCTTTCCGCGCATCATGCTGACCTGTGTACTGGCAAGCGCCGCAATCCTGCAGATCATTCGCTATGGCGCCTCACTGACCAACCCGCAAATGGTCAGCATACTCGACACCACCACCATTCAGGTCGCCTACGTTACGACCTACCCGTTCATCATGTTGCTGTTCAGCATCAGCACCATATTGCTGGCCTCCGAACGTCTGCGCGACGAGCTTGAGCGCATGAGCAACCACGACCCGCTCACAGGCTTGCTAAACCGGCGCGCGTTTGAGGAGCAGACGCAACGCGAATGGGCAAGACGCATCCGCCAACCGCAATCCCTGTCAGCCCTGGCGTTTGATCTTGATCACTTCAAGTCCGTCAACGACACCTACGGTCACGCCGTCGGCGATATCGTGCTGGCTCACGCTGCCCGTGTGTTGCGTGACATGGCTCGCGAAACCGACATCGTGGCCCGGCTGGGCGGTGAAGAATTCGTCACTGTCATGCCGGGTGCAAGCGAAGAACAGGCGTTGGCTGTCGCCGAGCGGATTCGCAGCTTTCTGGCCAACGAGCCGATCATGACGCCAGGCGGTCAGTCCCTGCGGATCACCACATCCGTCGGACTGGCATCAGCCAACAGCGGCGACGTCGACATTCACACCGTGCTGCAACGCGCCGATAAAGCGTTGTACGAGGCCAAGAAAACGGGCCGCAATCGCATTTGTCGTGCGCCTGACTGAAGCCACTGCAGCCGACCTGGACCGCATCATGGACCTGGAACGTGCGGGTTTTGATGCCGGACACCAGGAATTGCGCAGCGCCTTCGCCCAGCGCATCGCCACCTTCCCGCACGGATCGCTCATGGCCTGGCTGGGGTCGGACTGCGTGGGTTGTGTCTTCACGGAAATCTGGCACCTCACACCGCAGCCCCAGGCCACGCAATTCACGCTGGGCCACGACATCCGCGAGCGCCACGACCCGGTGCGGGGCACCGAGCTGTACATCAGCTCCATGACCTTGTCGCCAACCGTGCGCGGCCAGGGGCTGGGCGCGCCAATGATGCGCAGCTGCATGGCCCAAATCGCACGGGCGTTCCCCCAACTGGAAAGCGCCTTGCTGCTCGTCAATGCCACTTGGTCACCCGCGCGGCGGATTTACGAAGGTTTGGGCTTTGTCGAGATCGCTCGCCTGGCGGGTTTCTTCGCCCCACACAGGTCAGCCCCCGAAGACGGCATTGTGATGCGGCGCCCGATTAAACTACTAGCCACACAGCAGGTCATCGATTTTTAAGATAAAAATCGCCCACCGGCCCTCGTAGATACTACACAACAAGCTACTATTTTGATAGCAATTGCCTCCATGCAAGTCTCTGAATCGTCCCCCGGCCTCGTCCTGCGTAACTGCCAGCCTGGGCAGAAACTGTCTGACTTCAAGCTCATTGCGTTCGACATGGACTCCACGCTGATCAATATCGAATGCATCGACGAGATTGCCGACGCCGTAGGCCGCAAGACCGAGGTCGCCGCCATCACCGAGGCCGCCATGCGTGGCGAGATCACCGACTTCAAGGACAGCCTGCGACGCCGCGTGGCCCTGCTGCAGGGGGTTACCGTGGCCGACATGGAGCGCGTCCACACCGAACGCCTGCGCATCAACCCCGGTGCGGCCGACCTGATAGCCGCCTGCAAGTCTGTTGGTATGAAGGTGCTGTTGGTCTCGGGCGGCTTCACCTTCTTCGCCAACCGCGTCAAAGAGAGTCTGGGCATCGATTTCGTACGCGCCAATATCCTGGAAATTGAAACCGGACCCAGTTGCGGCACGCTCACCGGGCGTTTGGTGACCCAAACCTGGGGCGATATCTGTGATGGTGCCGAGAAGCGCCGCACCTTGCTGGAAGTTGCGTCCCTGATGGGCATTGAGTCCTCACAATGCATCGCCATGGGCGACGGCGCCAACGATCTGCCCATGATGGGTGCTGCCGGTATGTCTGTGGCCTACCACGCCAAGCCCAAGGTGCGTGAGCAGGCCATGGTGTCGATAGAGTCTGGCGGACTGGACCGGTTGCTGGAAGTGCTCCAAGCTTGAACTGAACCATGAAACGATCAACGTTTGCAGCGCACGGTACGTACACCCTTGCGGTACAGGACCGCATTCTCTACACCACCGTCTGCGGCCCCTGGAACATAGAGGCCGTGCATGCATATACCCGGGAAATGGAAC
>DAOQRI010000133.1:0-6728 GCA_035355475.1 Rhodoferax sp.
GCCGCATCACAGGCAAATCAGGCCAGTCATCGCCCATCGCAGCAGCCTCGCTCCACTCCAGCCCCAAACTCGTCAGCGTCTGCTCGGCAGCCGGTTGCTTGTCCTCTGTGCCGAAATGTGCGTGAACGATGCCCAGCGCCTGCAAACGAACGCGAAGCGCCTTTGAATCGCGACCGGTAATGACCACCGGAGTGATACCCACCTGCTGGAGCAACTTCAAACCGTGGCCGTCCAGCGTATTGAAACGCTTGAGCGTTTCACCGGTCTCAGAGAACAGGAGTCCCCCATCCGTAAGAACACCATCTACATCAAAAAAGGCGACTTTGACCGATCGGGCCTTGAGCAAGAGGACGGGATCAAAGTGGATGACAGGCTTCATCAAATCACCTTCGCACGCATCAAATCGTTGCTATTGAGCGCGCCGCACAGGCGGCCATCTGCGTCCACCACCAAGACACTGGTAATACGCCTGCTTTCCATTAACTCGGCAGCATCAACCGCCAAGGCCTGTGCCTCCACAGTAACGGGCGAACTATGCATAACATCCTGTGCCGTCTTGTCTCGCAAGTCAGTCCCCATCTCAACCAGGCGACGCAAGTCGCCGTCGGTGAAAATCCCCAGAAGCCTGGAGTCCCCGTCCACTACCGCAGTGGCGCCCAGGCCTTTGGCACTCATCTCACGCATCAAGTCGCTGAAACTGGCCCCCGGCAACACAAGGGGAACCTGGGCTCCGGCGCGCATCACATCACTGACGTGCGTTAGCAGCTTGCGTCCCAAAGCACCGCCCGGGTGTGAGCGGGCAAAATCTTCGGCCCTGAAACCTCTGGCATCAAGCAATGCAACCGCAAGAGCATCGCCCAACGCAAGCTGCGCGGTTGTGCTGGCAGTAGGGGCCAGATTCAAAGGGCACGCCTCTTTGTCAACGGCTGTGTCCAGCCAAATATCGGCGTGTTCGGCCATGGTGGATTGGTGACTACCAGTCATCGCGATCACCGGGGTGCCCAATCGTTTTAGCACCGGCAAAATCGCCGCCATCTCCTGTGACTCACCACTATTGGAAATGGCAAGCACCAAATCGGCTGCAGTAACCATTCCCAGGTCGCCATGGCTGGCTTCCGCAGGGTGCACGAACATGGCTGGCGTCCCTGTGGAAGCCAGGGTTGCTGCAATCTTGCGACCGATGTGTCCGCTCTTGCCCATACCCATTACAACGACTCGGCCCTGGACCGCCAGAACCATCTCCACCGCGCGGGCAAAGGGCGCACCCACCCGGCTCTTGAGCCCCAAAACAGCGGCGGCCTCAATGTCGAAAGTCTCACGTGCCAGCGCAATGGCGCGCTGAGCGGAGAAGCCTGGATGCCGCGTTACGTGGTCAGTCATACAGTCATTTTATAGAGCGCATCGCCACTTGCTAGTATGGTGGCATGACCGGACTGGAAATAACCCTTCTCTACCTCCTTGCCGCTGTGCTGGGCGTGGTGACATGCCGGTACTTCCAACTGCCTCCCATGCTGGGTTACCTCGCCGTCGGAGTAGCGATTGGGCCCAATGCATTGGCCCTTTCACAAAACGCAGATGGCGTGCGCCACCTGGGCGAGTTCGGCGTCGTCTTTCTGATGTTCGTCATTGGTCTGGAATTCAACCTTCCCAAACTGCGGGCGATGCGCCAGCACGTCTTCGGTTTGGGCCTCTTGCAAGTGGTGGTCACCATCCTGGTAGCCACACTGGCCACCGTGGCGCTGGCAACCCTCGCGCCACGGATGTGGGGCATGTCCTGGCAAGCCGCTTTGGCACTTTCCAGCGCTCTGGCGATGAGCAGCACGGCCATCGTCGTCAAGCTGATGGTGGAGAGGCTGGAGCGCGAGTCCGAGCACGGTAAGCGTGTCATGGGTGTCCTGCTTTTTCAAGATTTGGCTGTGGTGCCTTTGCTGGTACTCATACCCGCATTGGGCGCATCCGCCGAACAATTGGCCACTGAACTGCTAATTGCGGCTGCAAAGGCCGCGGCCCTCATCACGGTGCTGTTGGTGGGCGGCCAGCATGTCATGCGCCGCTGGTTGACACTGGTGGCGCAACGCAAGAGTGAAGAATTGTTCGTTCTGAACCTCCTGCTCATTACCCTGGGTCTGGCCTGGTTGACCGAGTGGGCGGGCCTGAGTCTGGCGCTTGGCGCCTTCATTGCGGGCATGCTGATATCCGAAACCGAATTCAAGCACCAGGTGGAAACCGACATCCGCCCATTTCACGATGTGCTGCTTGGACTTTTCTTCATCAGCATCGGCATGCTACTGGACTGGCGATTGGTGTTGGAGCGATGGCCCATGGTCCTGTTACTGCTGGTTGTTCCGACGCTGTTCAAGGCAGCACTGGTAACCGCACTGTCCAAAGTGCTGGGCGCGACTTCCGGCGTGTCGCTGAGAACCGGCCTTTACCTGGCTCAAGCCGGAGAGTTTGGTTTTGTGCTCTTGACGCTGGCGCAGGCCAATGCATTGGTGCCGCCTGCCCTGCTCAATCCCATTCTTGCAAGCATGGTTCTCTCGATGCTCGCCACTCCCTTCATCGTGATGTACAGCAACCGCATCGTGATGAAGCTTGTAGCCAGCGAGTGGCTGCAACAGTCCCTGCAGATGACCGCCATTGCACGGAAATCCATCAATGCCAATCGGCACGTCATCATTTGTGGCTACGGCCGCTGCGGGCAGAATTTGGCCAAGATGCTGGAAAGCCAGGGAATTCCTTACATGGCACTGGATCTGGACCCGGACCGCGTGCGCCAGGCGGCTGCGGCAGGAGATTCGGTTGCTTTCGGCGATGCGGCCAGACTACAGGCCCTGATCGCGTCCGGCTTGGCCCGCGCCAGTGCGGTCGTCATCACCTACCTGGATGTGGCCGGGGCACTCAAAGTGCTGAACCATACCCGTGAACACGCACCGCAGGTGCCCGTAATTGTGAGAACCCAGGATGACCTGAATCTGGATGACCTGCGCGCCGCAGGAGCCACGGAAGTGGTGCCCGAAACTATAGAAGGCTCACTGATGCTGGCCAGCCATGCCCTGGCGCTGGTGGGAGTACCCATGCGCCGCGTCCTACGCATGGTTCAGGATCAGCGAGACGCCAGGTACAACCTGTTGCGGGGCTATTTTCATGGTGCCGACGATGACTCTGTAGACGAAATACAGCACGAAAGACTTGTCACCTTGACGCTGACCGCTGGCGCAAATGCGGTTGGAAAATCGGTTGACTCCTATGCACTCCAGCATATTGGCGTGCGACTGATGAGCTTACGACGCAGTAACGGACCAACGGATTCGCCGACGGGCAGTTCTTTGCTAGATGCTGGGGACACGCTGGTTCTCTCGGGCAAGGCAGAAGCGCTGGCTATCGCGGAGCAAAAACTACTGAGGGGCTAAAGATACTGCCCGAGCGATGGCCGGGGCACAATGGTGAGTGTCAAGGCAATGTATTCCCACAAACTATTCGGCCCGGCCATGCAACACACCAGCATCAACCAGTATCTTCGAGACAACATTCGGACCGTGCCGGATTGGCCAACTCCAGGTGTGCAGTTCCGTGACATCACACCCCTGCTGCAAAGCGCAAAAGTGTTTCGCGTACTGATTGACGCTTTCGTCCACCGCTATATGGACCCCGGAATGCGCCCGGACATTGTGGCCGGGCTGGACGCGAGGGGCTTCATACTGGGGGCAGTCGTTGCCTACGAGCTCAACGTCGGATTTGTGCCAATTCGGAAAAAGGGCAAATTACCGTTCACTACGGTGGAGGAAACCTATGAACTCGAATACGGCAGTGCAACCGTAGAGTTGCACACCGATGCTGTCAAGAAAGGCGATCGGGTGCTGTTGATCGACGATCTGATTGCCACCGGTGGAACCATGATGGCCGGCCGCAAATTACTCGAACGCTTGGGTGCGAGCGTCATGGAAGGCGCAGCCATCGTCGATTTGCCCGAGTTGGGTGGTTCGCAGAAGATCCGCGACTCTGGCTTACCCCTCTTCACACTGGTTGATTTCAGCGGGCACTGAATGCGCGGCATCCTTGCGGTGCCGACCTCGACCCGCTACTTCAGTTCACCGTACTGGGTGCCACTCAAGGGGGAAGCCCTTTCATCAATTTCGGTATCTTCAAAGGCGGGGGGAAGTGGCGCGGGGTTTCTCCGCCCGGAGTGCACAATCTCTCCAGGCGCCGACAAGGGTTTGGGCGCAGGGACCGACGCCAGAGCCTGTTTGAACGCCGCGACTTCGTCAGGTTGCAACGGCTCATAGCCCGGTTTCACCACAGCAGCAGGTGACATTCGCACATCGGGCGTGCTCCGCGCAACAGGTGCCGTACTAGCTGTTCGGGTCAAGCCCGCTGTCACATGCTCATTGACACGCCAGTACACGGCCGTCACCAGAATATCGTGTCGGTTCTTGGCATTTTGGGCGATCACACCCTCGATCTCGGCCAGTCTGGAAGTTTCGCCCACGTACTGGCGGGCAAGGTCCATCATGATCAGGTACTGCCGCCCACGCGAGTCCAGTGAAAGAACTTTGAACTTGTAGCTGGACGACAAAACGCCCGCCTTGATCATCGCCTCGCGCACCTCAGAATACAACAGTTCCCGACGCTCCAGTCTTTCACTCTTGCGATTGGCAGCGCTTCCCGGTGGCTTGATGTGGCCACGTACCCGTCCTTTACCGGAAGGACTGAATGGCACTGTCGCATCAACATGCCCCAGCCCTGAACTCTGCTCGGGCACAGCGTAACGGGCCGGAGGTTTCTTTGAGAACCAGTTCAAAATGGACATTGCTTCTACTTTCGGCTTTGACGACAGAGGCAGTGTATTCCAGCTACTTGCCAATGCAAAATTGGGCAAAAATGACACCCAGCAAATCGTCCGATGTAAATTCTCCAGTGATCTCGCTGAGCGCGTTCTGCCCCAAGCGCAACTCTTCGGCTAATAAATCCAGCGCCTGGTCCTGCGCGGCAAGGTGTTGGCTGGCGACTTCCAGATGCGCTCCGACACGCCGCAGGGCGCTTACATGCCGCTCTCGTGCGATGAAAGTTCCGCCAGCAGGAGGCTGCCAACCGGCCGTTTCGAGCAGCCTGCGCCGCAATGGGTCCAAGCCGGTTCCTGTCTTGGCGGATAGCACAATGCCCCCTGACGGAAGCGCGATATCGGATACGGCATCTGCCTTGTTCCAGACATCAACAATCGGCACAATGTTGTGGCATTTTTGGGCAATAGCCCTCTTGATATCTTCATCTGCAGCTATGTAATCAATAGCAAATCTGCGGGTGAGATCGTGCAGAAACAATACCGCATCTGCGCCTGCTATGGCCTCCCAGGCGCGTTCAATACCGATTTTCTCGACATCGTCGTCGCTGGGGCGCAACCCTGCGGTATCCACGATATGGATCGGTATGCCTTCAATCTGAATGGTCTGCTGGATCTTGTCACGGGTCGTGCCGGCAATGGCTGTCACGATGGCCAGTTCCGCGCCCGCCAGAGCATTGAGCAGCGACGACTTGCCTGCGTTGGGTTGACCGGCAATCACCACAGTCAAGCCTTCGCGCAGCAAGGCGCCATGCGCAGCACGTTGCATCACCCGCTGCAAGGCTTGTTTCAAGCGCGCCAACTGCCCCCTCGCATCCGACTTCTCCAGGAAATCGATCTCTTCCTCGGGAAAATCCAGCGTGGCTTCCACCAGCATGCGCAAGTGAATCAAGCCATCCCGCAGGGTGTGCACTTCCCGCGAAAAAGCTCCTGAAAGTGACTGGGTTGCACTGCGCGCGGCGGCTTCTGTGCTGGCATCGATCAAATCAGCAATCGCTTCTGCCTGGGCCAGATCAATCTTGTCATTCAGAAAAGCGCGCTCAGAAAATTCGCCCGGCTGAGCGATGCGCATGCCCGGTAACAGAGGCTTACCCGTTTCGGGGTTCGCCTCGGCACCCACTTCAAGGCAGCGTGCCAGCAGCAACTGCAGCACCACCGGCCCACCATGGGCTTGCAACTCAAGAACGTCCTCGCCTGTAAACGAATGCGGACCGGGGAAAAACAGGGCCAAGCCCTGGTCTATTGGCGAACCCTGGGAATCACAGAACGGCAGATAAGTCGCCTCGCGTGGCCGTAAGGCGCGCCCCAACAGGCGTTCCACCCACGATCCCATTGCTTTGCCACTAACCCGCACAATCCCCACCGCACCCCGCCCCGGAGCCGTGGCAATGGCAATGATGGGATCGTGGTGCCGGGCGAGCATAAGTAGCCTTGGAATGAGGGGGAGTCTACGCTAGGGATACCGTGAAACCGGCTTTGCCGGCCCACTGGTATCGCTCCCCTTCCAAAGACGGTAGACGCGCAGCGCCTCGGGGAATAACCAAAATTATTTGAATTTCGGTAAGTTGAACTGTGGCGGCACACCCATACGGGTGTTGATCACCCACTGCTGGAGGATGGACAGAATATTGTTGGTTATCCAGTACAGCACCAGACCAGCCGGGAAGAAGAAGAACATCACACTGAAAATAAGCGGCATAAACCACATCATTTTGGCTTGCATGGGGTCTGGCGGCGCCGGATTCAATGCGGTCTGCAACAAGGTGGTAGCCGTCATCACCAGCGGCAATATGTAGAACGGATCAGGAGAAGACAAATCCTTGATCCACAAAATCCAGGGCACGTTGCGCATCTCCACACTGGACAACAGCACCCAGTACAACGCAATAAT
>DAOQRI010000134.1:0-6716 GCA_035355475.1 Rhodoferax sp.
CCGCCAGTTCAAGACCACCGACAAAGCGATCCGCGAGAAGCGCCACGCTCTGGGTGTACGCCCGGTCTACAAGCGAGTGGACACCTGCGCCGCCGAGTTCGGCACCAACACCGCCTACATGTACTCGACCTACGAATCCGAAGGCGCGGAGTGCGAGGCAGCGCCCACGACCAACAAGAAGATCATGGTGCTGGGCGGTGGCCCCAACCGCATCGGTCAGGGCATTGAGTTCGACTACTGCTGCGTGCACGCCGCGCTGGCCATGCGAGAAGACGGATACGAGACCATCATGGTCAATTGCAACCCGGAGACCGTATCCACCGACTACGACACCTCCGATCGCCTGTACTTCGAGCCCCTGACGCTCGAAGATGTACTGGAAATCGTGGACAAGGAGAAGCCGGTAGGCGTGATCGTCCAATACGGTGGCCAGACACCGTTGAAGCTGGCCCTGGATCTGGAAGCCAACGGCGTGCCTATCATCGGCACTTCGCCCGACATGATCGACGCAGCCGAAGACCGCGAGCGCTTCCAGAAACTGCTGCATGAACTCAAACTGCGTCAGCCACCCAATGCAACGGCCCGTACCGAGCCCGAGGCGCTGGAAAAAGCAGCCGCGCTGGGATACCCGCTGGTCGTGCGTCCCAGCTATGTGTTGGGCGGCCGCGCCATGGAAATCGTTCATGAGCAGCGTGACCTGGAGCGCTACATGCGCGAAGCCGTCAAGGTCAGTCACGATTCGCCTGTGCTGCTGGACCGCTTCCTGAACGACGCGATCGAATGTGATGTGGACTGCATCCGTGATGCCACTGGCGTGACCTTTATCGGTGGCGTGATGGAGCACATCGAGCAAGCCGGTGTGCACAGCGGCGATTCCGCCTGCTCGCTGCCGCCGTACAGCCTGAGCGATGCTACGGTCACCGAAATCAAACGCCAAACCGCTGCAATGGCCGCTGCGCTGAACGTGGTCGGGCTGATGAACGTTCAGTTTGCGATACAAAACAGTGAAGGCCAGGATGTGATCTTCGTTCTGGAAGTGAACCCGCGCGCATCGCGCACCGTGCCGTTCGTGTCCAAGGCCACCGGCATCCAGCTTGCCAAGGTGGCAGCGCGCTGCATGGTCGGCCAGTCGTTGGCTTCGCAGGGTGTCAGGAAAGAGGTGACACCGCCTTATTTCAGCGTCAAGGAGGCCGTGTTCCCCTTCGTCAAATTTCCGGGTGTTGACACCATTCTTGGTCCCGAGATGAAGTCCACCGGAGAGGTCATGGGCGTGGGCAAAACTTTTGGCGAAGCCTTTGTGAAGTCACAGCTGGGTGCGGGTGCCAAGCTACCACGCGCGGGCAAGGCTTTCATATCGGTCAAGCAAAGCGACAAGCCCCGCGTCGTCGAGGTAGCGCGCAAGCTGGCCGATATGGGTTTTTCGCTGGTAGCTACCAAAGGCACGGCGGCCAGCATCAATGCCGCGGGTGTGGCATGTTCCGTAGTCAACAAAGTGACTGAAGGCCGCCCGCATATTGTGGACATGATCAAGAACGAGCCACTGGCCATGGTAATCAACACGGTGGAAGAGCGGCGCAATGCCATCGCCGACTCCCGGCAGATCCGGACCAGCGCCTTGCTGGCGCGGGTGACGACCTACACCACGATCGCTGGCGCAGAGGCCGCGGTTGAGGGTATGAAGTACCTGGATCAACTCGACGTCATTTCGGTGCAGGAGATGCATGCGCAGTTGCAGGCCTAGGCGTTGCAGCCAAGTGTTGGCATAATCCAGTCTCTCGTTCAAAGGACAGTGCGGCGTGCAGACGCTGTGCTGTCCTTGTTATTTTGACGGCCGATTTTCGGTCGACCCACTTTCCGCTTTACTGTTCCCACTGTATTTTTATGGCCACCATTCCAATCACCAAACGCGGCGCTGAAATCCTGAAGGCCGAGTTGCACAAACTCAAGACGGTGGAGCGCCCGTCGGTTATTGCCGCCATCTCCGAGGCCCGTGCCCAGGGGGATTTGAGCGAGAACGCCGAGTACGAGTCCGCCAAAGACCGCCAGGGGTTTATTGAAGGCCGTATTCAGGAAGTGGAAGGCAAGTTGTCCGCAGCACAGATCATCGATCCATCCGAGTTGAATGCGGGTGGACGGGTGGTCTTCGGCGCAACGGTCGATCTCGAAGAAGAGGAGAGCGGTGAGCGGGTGAAATACCAGATCGTGGGCGAAGACGAAGCGGACCTAAAATTTGGCCGCGTCAACATCAGCTCGCCTATCGCACGCGCCCTGATCGGAAAAGAAGAGGGTGACACCGTGGAAGTGCGGGCGCCCGGTGGAATCAAAGCCTACGAAATCGTGGCCGTTCAGTACATCTGATACCCGTGTTTGCCCTGCGCACCGTGCCGCTGTGGGTGGCCGCCTTGTGGTGGGGTAGCCTGACCACACTGGGGTTTTTCGTGGTACCCATGCTGTTTGTGCACCTGCCCAGCCCCGCTGCTGCCGGTACGATGGCTGGCAGGCTGTTTTCTGCCCAGACTGTCATTTCGGTGGTCTGCGGCCTGCTCCTGCTGATATTTTTTCGATCAAATAGGGCTCCAGCCCTGGTGGGTACAGCGCAAGACGCTACACTTTTTGTAGTTGGTGGTGTCTTGCTGGCAATGTTGGTGGAGTTTGGCGTGTCGCCCCATATCATTGCCCGCGACAATCTGGCGCTGTGGCACCGGGTAGGCACGGGGATGTATGTGGCGCAGTGGATCTGTGCAGCGGTAGTGTTTGGCAAGTTGGCCAAACGCAGTTGAAAGCCCTTGCACTTCCTTGGTCACTCGCCATGTCAGGAATTACCAGGTGCACCAGGGTTGGTTGCTCAGGTTTGGCTGCGTTTCTTCACACTGACCTGTGGCTTGGGTTTGGCGCGCTTGACATTACCACCGGCGGTTAGCCGTTGATTGCCCAACACGCGAAGGGTTTTCACCTCCGGGCGTTGACCGGCACGCTTGCTGTATTTGAGAACCTTGACATCGCGTGGTCCCGCCATGCGGTCTTCATCAACCGACTTTTCCTTGTCAACCTTGGGGCGCCATAGCACCAGCAACTTGCCAATGTGTTGAATGGGAGCTGCACTGAGTTCGTCCGCCAGTGCCTGAAACATCGCTTCGCGGGCCACGCGGTCATCAGAAAATATGCGCACCTTAATGAGGCCGTGTGATTTCAGAGCCGCGTCGATCTCTTTTTTGACGTTGTCGGTCAGGCCGTCGCCGCCCACCATGACCACGGGGTCCAGATGGTGAGCTTCGGCACGGTGTTCTTTGCGCTGGGCAGGGGTCAGTTGAATTAGGGGCATACCTGTATTATCGGTTGAACGCCAACAGGGCGGTAGAGCCGTTCCTTTAGAAAGCATCCATGAAAACCAAAGCCGGCAACAAAAAGGTCAACAAGGCCTGGCTGCACGACCACATCAACGACCCATATGTCAAGTTGGCTGGGCGCGAAGGCTACCGTGCGCGAGCTGCGTACAAGCTCAAGGAAATTGACGAGGTGTTTGGCTTGATCAAGCCGGGACAACTGGTAGTGGACCTGGGTTGCACACCAGGTGCCTGGAGCCAGTATGCGCGCCGGCGCCTGTCACCCACCGGCGCCGCAGTGGGCGAACTCAACGGCACCATCATTGGCCTGGACATTCTGCCCATGGAGCCGATTGAAGGCGTAACCTTTATTCAAGGCGATTTCCGTGAGGCAGAAGTCCTGAACCAGCTTGAGCAGGCGCTGCAAGGACGTCAGGCCGATGTTGTGGTGTCCGACATGGCACCCAACTTGTCCGGTATTTCTTCAGCTGATGCTGCGCGCATTGAGAATCTGGTCGAACTTGCCATCGAATTTGCACAAAACCATATGAAGCCGCAGGGCGCGCTTGTAGCCAAAGTGTTCCATGGTGGCAGCTACAACGACGTAGTGCAGCATTTCAAGTCGGCTTTTCAAGTGGTCAAACCGTTCAAGCCCAAGGCGTCGCGTGACCGTTCGTCAGAGACCTTTCTGGTCGGCATCGGCCTCAAATGAGCGACACGTCGGTTACATAACCTTGCTGTATATGTGGCAGAAAACCGCAAAATACCGCGCCATTCACCTTGAAACGCCTAAAATGGGGCGCAGATATGCAGGGTGTTTCTACCTGTGCCCTATTGGAGCTTCGCTTGAATAATCAGTGGTTTTCGAAAATTGCAGTGTGGTTGGTGATCGGGCTGGTCCTGTTCACTGTGTTCAAGCAATTTGACACGCGCGGAGCGGCGGGTGCCAATATGCTGGGATATTCCGACTTTCTGGAAGAAGTCCGCAACAAGCACATCAAGAGCGCGGTGATTCAGGAAGGCCAGGGCGGTACCGAGATTTTGGCCGTCACCACCGATGACCGCAGGATTCGCACGACCGCGACCTACCTCGACCGGGGCCTGGTCGGTGACCTGATCAGCAATGGCGTCAAATTCGATGTCAAACCCCGTGAGGAAGGCTCCCTGCTCATGACCCTGTTGGTCAGCTGGGGCCCTATGCTGTTGCTGGTAGGTGTCTGGATCTATTTCATGCGCCAGATGCAGGGCGGTGGCAAGGGCGGCGCGTTCAGCTTTGGCAAGAGCAAGGCACGTCTGCTGGACGAAAACACCAACACGGTGACCTTTGCCGACGTGGCCGGTTGTGACGAAGCCAAGGAAGAAGTGAAGGAAGTGGTGGACTTCCTGAAAGACCCCAGCAAGTTCCAGAAGCTCGGCGGCCGCATCCCCCGTGGTTTGCTGCTGGTAGGCCCTCCTGGCACCGGTAAGACCTTGCTTGCCAAGTCCATTGCCGGCGAAGCCAAAGTGCCGTTCTTCAGCATTTCGGGCTCTGATTTCGTGGAAATGTTTGTTGGCGTTGGTGCATCCCGCGTGCGCGACATGTTTGACAACGCCAAGAAAAACGCACCCTGCATCATCTTCATCGACGAAATCGATGCAGTGGGCCGCCAGCGTGGTGCTGGCCTGGGTGGTGGCAATGACGAGCGTGAGCAAACCCTCAACCAGATGCTGGTGGAGATGGACGGTTTTGAGACCAATGTGGGTGTGATTGTGGTTGCTGCAACCAATCGACCCGACATTCTGGATGCAGCTTTGCTGCGCCCAGGTCGCTTTGACCGTCAGGTATACGTGACGCTGCCAGACATTCGCGGCCGTGAGCAAATCCTCAATGTGCACATGCGCAAGGTTCCGTTGGGCCAGGATGTCAGCCCCAGCGTGATTGCACGTGGTACACCGGGCATGTCCGGTGCTGATCTGGCCAACCTGTGCAACGAAGCCGCGTTGATGGCTGCCCGCCGCAACGCGCGTGTCGTGGAGATGCAGGACTTCGAAAAGGCCAAGGACAAGATTTTGATGGGTCCCGAGCGCAAGAGCATGGTTATGCCAGAAGAAGAGCGCAAGAATACGGCCTACCACGAGTCCGGTCATGCACTGATTGGGAAAATTCTGCCCAAGTGTGACCCGGTTCACAAGGTCACCATCATTCCCCGTGGCCGTGCCCTGGGCGTAACCATGAGCCTGCCGTCGCAGGACCGCTATAGCTACGACAGCGATTACATGCTCAACCAGATCAGCATGTTGTTTGGTGGCCGCATCGCTGAAGAAGTGTTCATGAACCAGATGACAACTGGCGCCAGCAACGACTTTGAGCGTGCTACCCACATTGCCCGCGACATGGTGACGCGCTATGGCATGACCGACGCCCTGGGCCCCATGGTTTATGCAGAGAACGAAGGCGAAGTGTTTCTGGGTCGCTCGGTGACCAAGACCACCACCATGAGCGAGTCCACCATGCAGAAGGTGGATTCCGAGGTGCGCCGCATCATCGACCAGCAATACGCGTTGGCGCGCAAGCTGATCGAGGACAACAAGGACAAGATGCACACCATGGCCCGGGCCTTGCTGGAGTGGGAAACCATCGACAGCGACCAGCTCGACGACATCATGGCAGGCAAGGAGCCACGCCCGCCCAAAGACTGGACGCCGCGCACACCCAGCTCAGGCAGTGGTGGCAGTGGCGGAGCTCCCGCGGTTGCGGCTGAGCCAACACCGACCGTCGCCTGACCAGGTGGTCAATTGACCTATTGAAACGGGGCCTTGTGCCCCGTTTTCTCATTTCAGATTTCTAGCCAGAAGTACGCACCTTATGCATTGGCAAACCAGCCGTTTCAATATTGACCTGAGTGCCCCCAAGGTGATGGGCATTGTCAATGTCACCCCAGACTCATTTTCTGATGGAGGCGCCCATGCCAGTGGTGACGCTGCCAAGGCTCACTGTGATCGATTGCTTGCAGACGGCGCCGACATTCTGGATATCGGCGGAGAGTCAACCCGCCCAGGTGCGGCGCAGTTACCGCTAGAAGATGAACTGGCCAGGGTCTTGCCGGTGGTGCGCCATGCCGTGACTTTGGGCGTGCCTGTATCGGTCGATACCTACAAGCCCCGGGTGATGCAAGCCGTGCTGGATTTGGGTGCTGACATCATCAATGACGTCTGGGCCCTGCGATGGCAGGCTGGCGGTGCCAATTCCACTGGCATGGATGTCGTGCGACAGCACACCAGCTGCGGCGTGTGCCTGATGCACATGCACCGCAACCCGCAAACCATGCAGGTCGCGCCGATGGAAGGCGACGTCGTACCGCAGGTGCTATTGTTTTTGCAGCAGTCCGCTCAATATCTACGAGGGCTAGGGGT
>DAOQRI010000135.1:0-6697 GCA_035355475.1 Rhodoferax sp.
CGTCGGCGCCCCGAATCCCCTCCTTGAGATCGTGGCAGACGCGCACACCCATCTGCGCCATGTCGGCCGGCACCAGGGTCTTGGGGCCAACCACCCGCACCTCGGCACACCCAAGGGTAGTGAGCGCGTGGATGTCAGAGCGTGCCACACGCGAGTGCAGCACATCACCCACGATGGCGACTGTGAGATTGGTGAAGTCCTTCTTGTAGTGCCGGATGGTGAACATGTCGAGCAAGCCCTGCGTCGGATGCGCGTGGCGGCCATCGCCGGCGTTGATCACGTGCACATGGGGCGCCACATGCTGGGCTATCAGGTAAGGCGCACCGGACTCGCTGTGGCGCACGACGAACATATCGGCAGCCATGGCCGATAGGTTGGCTATGGTGTCCAGCAGCGACTCGCCCTTGGAGGCGCTCGAGCGCGCAATGTCCAGATTGATGACGTCAGCCGAAAGCCGCTTGGCAGCAATCTCAAAAGTCGTGCGGGTGCGTGTGGAGTTCTCGAAGAACAGGTTGAAAACACTCTTGCCACGCAGCAGGGGCACCTTCTTCACCTCACGGTCATTGACCGAAACGAAGTTGGCTGCCGTGTCCAGAATGTGGGTCAGTATGCTTTTGGGAAGACCTTCGACCGACAACAAGTGCACCAGTTCACCGTGCTGGTTGAGTTGGGGGTTGCGTTTGTAAAGCATGGTCATCGCGCCTTCACGTCAAAACTGAACACACCGTCTTCATTGCGCGCCAGGGCCAGGGATTGGTTGGCTGCCAGGGTGATACGGGCAGCCGCAAAGTCGGCTTGCACTGGCAACTCTCGCCCACCGCGGTCCACCAGCACCGCCAATTTCACGCTCGCTGGGCGACCGTAGTCGAACAATTCGTTGATGACCGCTCGCAGGGTGCGTCCGGTGTAAAGCACATCATCAAGGACCAGGATGTCTGCGCCATTTACATCAAAGGGGAGCACAGTCTGTCCGCCACTGGAGAGCCCCCGTTGGGCGAAGTCGTCGCGGTGCATGGCGGACGATATCTTGCCGGCCTGGCCGGGCAGGTTCATGTCCTTTTGCAGCCGCTCGGCGAGCCAGGCGCCTCCCGAGGTGATGCCAACCAACCGCGTGTTGGGCGAACCCATCTGCTGCACGCCCCGCAGCAACTCACGGTACAGCGCCTCCGCGTCCAGGAATAGCGCCCCCACGCCCGTCAAAGTACTCACGGCAAACTCCTTAAAAACTGTTCCAAGATGATGCAGGCCGATGCGGCATCGGCGTCCTTGGCGCCACTGGCCAGGGCCTCTGTGGTGCTGTAGCGCTCGTCCACTTCAAACACTGGCAGCGCAAAGCGACCGTGCAACTGGCGGCCAAATTTCTTGGCGCGCGATGTGTTTTCATGCGGTGCCCCGTCGGGGTGGTAGGGCACGCCGATGACTATGGCATCGGGCAGCCACTCTTTGAGATGTTTTTCCAGCAGGGCAAAACGGGCATCGCCTTCAGCCTTCACCGTTCCAACCGTCTGGGCCGTGCGCATCAGGCGATTGCCGAACGCAACACCGGTTCGTTTGAGTCCAAAATCAACGGCAAGAAAGGTCACCAAAGCCGCAGGAACCGGTACCGCAATGGATGCAGGCAGCCGGGAGTCGCTCATGCATGCCCCGCTTGCGATGAAATCATCCAGGACTGCAACCCCAGCAAAGCCAGCGCCTTGTCATAACGCTGTTCAACCGGAGTATCAAAAATAACGGTCTGGTCGGCGTCGACAGTAAGCCAGCTGTTTTCGCCCAACTCGGTTTCCAGCTGACCCTCGCCCCACGCCGAATAACCCAGCGATACCAGCACCTTGCGCGGACCCGAGCCGCTGGACAGGGCTTCGAGTACGTCTTTGGAAGTTGTCATTTCCAGCCCACCCGGAATTGTCATGCTGGAAGCGTAGAGCGGTTGCTCGGGTTTGTCCGCTTCCGCAAATACGGACTCATGCAAGATAAAGCCCCGCTCAATCTGCACCGGCCCGCCCTGAAAGACTGGCGAGTCCGTCAAATCCTGGCGCTGCAAGGTCAATTCCACCTTGCCAAACAGTGTGGCCATGGTCATGCCAGCAGGTTTGTTAATGACCAAACCCAAGGCCCCCCGGGGGGTGTGCTCACACACATAGACCACGCTTTTGGAGAAAATCGCATCCTCAAGTCCAGGCATTGCGATCAGAAAGTGATTCGTGAGGTTGAAGGGTGCAGAATCGCCGGACATAAACGAATTTTAACGGCTGCCATGGGTAAAGAATTTGACACCGGCCTCGTATGGTTTCGCCGCGACTTGCGCATCAGTGACAACGCTGCCCTGAGCGCAGCGATGCAACGATGTAACCGGGTTTACTGCGTGTTTGTGTTCGACCGCGCCATTCTGGATGGACTGCCGCGCGCCGACCGGAGGGTGGAATTCATTCGCGAATGTCTGGTTGAACTGGACGCTGAACTGCGCTCCTTGGCGGGAAATACGGATGCAGGACTGATCGTGCAGCACGGGTTGGCTACTGTGTGCATTCCCGAGGTGGCTCGCACACTGGAGGTTCAGGCTGTTTTTGCCGCACGTGACTACGAACCCGCCGCCATCACCCGCGATGCCGCAGTTCACCACGCACTAGCAGCGCAGGGTGTGCACTGGGTGACACTCAAAGACCACGTGATTTTCGAGAAACGTGAGGTCCTGACCCAGACTGGCAAGCCCTACGGTGTGTTCACTCCCTATATGCGTGCATGGCTTGCCCGCCTGGGCGATGAGCCTCCCGCTCAGCATGCAACCCAAGCCGATATGGCAACTCTTGCGGCACGGCCCACTTCCTTCGCTGTGCCCATTCCTGATCTGGAATCTCTTGGATTCTCTCCCACCAATCTGAATTCACTGGGCATTCAACCGGGCGCTAGCGGTGCCGACAAGCTGCTGGACGATTTCTGGGGTCGCATGGACGACTATGACCAGACACGCAATTTTCCCTCGGTCAAAGGCCCCAGTTACCTTGGTGTGCACCTGCGCTTTGGAACGGTATCGATTCGCCAGTTGGTCGGTCTGGCCCTGCAACGCAAGCTGACAGGCAGCGCCGGAGCAGCGGTTTGGCTGGCTGAGTTGATCTGGCGGGACTTCTACTTTCAGGTGCTGTCAAACTTTCCTCAGGTTGCGCGTAGCGCCTTCAAACCGGAATACGACCAGATCACCTGGGAGCAGGGTGCCCCCGCCCAAACACTTTTCAGCGCCTGGTGTAACGGTGCAACCGGCTATCCGCTGGTAGACGCGGCGATGGCCCAGCTCAACCAGACTGGCTATATGCACAACCGCCTGCGTATGGTGGCCGGCAGTTTCCTGGTTAAACACCTGGGTTTGGACTGGCGATGGGGTGAGCAGTATTTTGCTGAGAAACTCAACGATTTTGATTTGTCAGCCAACAATGGCGGATGGCAGTGGGTCAGTTCCAGCGGGTGCGATGCACAACCGTATTTCCGTATTTTCAACCCCATCAGTCAAAGTGAAAAATTTGACTCCCAGGGAAAATTCATCAAACGCTACCTGCCGCAGCTGGCGGCGCTTGGAACCAAGTCCATTCACGCGCCCTGGCTAGCCAAACCGGTTGAACTCGCGGCTGCAGGTATTCGATTGGGACGTGACTACCCTGTACCCATCGTGGATCACACCGAAGCGCGGGCCCTCACACTGCAACGCTACGCAGTAGTAAGAAAAGTCCCTCAGACCTCAACAGCAGTCGAGCAATAACTGCGCACAAGTCCCAATAACTCGTCTTCGGAATACGGCTTGCCCAAATAGTGATCAACCCCCAGCTCTTTGGCATGCTCTCGGTGCTTGCCGGCAATACGGGACGTGATCATGATGATCGGAAGGTCCCGCAACTGCGCATCAGCACGGATGTTGCGTGCCAGGTCAAATCCATCCATGCGGGGCATTTCAATATCGGACAGCACGACGGTCGGCTTTTCTTCCTGCAGCTTTTCCAGCGCATCCAGCCCGTCTGACGCCAGTGTCACGCGGTAGCCCTCCCGCTTGAGCAGACGCTGAGTGACGCGACGCACCGTGATGGAGTCATCGACCACCAAAATCAAAGGAACCTGGTTAACCACATGGACAGGGGTCGCAACAGCCGACGAGTCACCTGATTGATCTGCAGATCCTTGCGCTGCGCGTCTGCTCATCTCCCGTGCCTGGTCTCCATACACAGCAGCCAACGCCACCGGGTTGTAAATCAATGCAACCGCGCCAGATGCCAAGACGGAAACTCCGGCCAAGCCCGGCAATTGCGCGAGTTGTGGTCCCAAGTTCTTGACAACGACCTCTCGATTGCCAAGCACTTCATCGACATGCAACGCGAGACGCTGACCCGCACTTCGGAACACGGCGACCGAGCGGGTCTTTCCAATAGCCTCACTGCTAATGGAGGAAACCTGCAACAACGCACCGGCCCAAAAGAAGGGCAGCACCTGACCGGCCATGTCAAAGCCTTCAGCCTGGTAGGCTTGCTCGACCGCAGAAACAGGAGTGCGCAAAACGGTTTCCACCAAACCGGAGGGAACACCTATCGTCAAATCACCAATACGCAACATGACAACCTGCGTGACCGCAGTGGTCAACGGCAAGACCAATTTGAACGTGGTTCCTGCCCCTTCTTCCGTCAAGGTTTCAATGCGTCCACCCAATGAATTGACTTCAGAGCGGACAATATCCATGCCGATCCCGCGTCCCGACAACTCCGTCACCTGATCGGCAGTAGAAAAACCTGGCATAAAAATCAGATTGGCTGCGTCACCTGGACTCAATGCAGCGTCCTCAGCGATAACACCATTGGCAATGGCTTTGGTCCGGATCTTGTCCAAATGCAATCCACCACCATCGTCACTGAACGACACGGACACGTCGTTGCTTTCCTGATTGACGTGGATGGCAATCGTGCCAATGGCTGCTTTTCCAGCTGCGGCACGATCGTCCGCACTCTCGATACCGTGACCAACAGAATTGCGCAACATATGCTCAAACGCGGGGCCCATGCGGTCCAGAACACCCCTATCCATTTCAATGGAGCCACCTGTTATATCCAGCTTGACCTGTTTGCCGGCATCTTTGGCCGCCTGGCGAACCACACCGTACAGCCGCTCGGAAATGCTCTCAAACTCAACCATGCGAGTACGCAGCAAATCGCGCTGCAACTCGCGTGCCTGGCGACCCTGGGCAATCAAATCGTCTTCTGCGCCTTCAATGGAACGCTGCAGATTTCGCTGCACAGTAGCCACGTCGTGAACCGACTCAGCCATCATGCGGGTCAGTTCCTGGACGCGGGTAAATCGGTCAAATTCCAGTGGATCAAAAGCCTGCGCGGAGTCCTTGGTCTGTGCCAAACGGGACTGCATTTGGGACTCCGACTGGAGTTCCACGTCGCGCAGCTGATGGCGCAATCGGTCAAGGTTTCCAGTCAGATCGCCCAGCGAGGAACGCAACTGCGTCAGACGTGCCTCCATGCGCGCGCGTGAAATCATGACCTCGCCCGCCTGGTTTACCAACCGATCCAGCAACTGTGATCGCACACGGACCGACTGGCTCGCAGATTGACGCACTGGCGCTGCGGGCAGACCACGTGGCAACACCTTAAGCGCAGACACAGGCAATTGCAACGCAGCTACCGGTTTGGCCTCAGCAACTTCCGCAACCACGTCAGCGTCGATCGCAATAGTCCCTACAGATTCGTCAGTCGCAGTTGCCTTGCCAAGTGCATCAAAAACAACCTGCAAAGTATCAAAACGGGTAAGCAAAGGCTCCAGTTGAACGGATTGCACCTGCTCGGTACCGATTTGTTCAATGCTCGACTCCATACGGTGGGACATTTCGCCCAGACGCATGGCACCCGCCAGACGAGCACTGCCTTTGAGCGTGTGCAAAACACGCAACACCTCGGTACGTGCACTCAAATTGTCTGGTCGTGCCACCCACTGCCGCAGGGCAGACCCCAATTGGGGCAAGAGCTCAAAGGCCTCTTCCTCAAAGATCGGGAACAGGTCTTCATCCAATTGGTCGACAGCATCAATGTCATCGTCCTGAGCCTGCGCAATACTGAGCGGCGCAGCGACAACGGCCAGCGGGGCGGCTGCGGGTATTTCGATTGGTTCAACAACGGGCGCAGGAATCTCTTCCGATTCCGCAACAAGCGATTCCAGGTTGAGATCGTCGCCCCCCAGATCCGAATCCTCTTCAACGGGTTCAGAAATGGAATCAATGGTTGGCGCAGGAAACTCCGTTTCAATAATGCCCTGCAAAGCAGCAAAAATGGCTGGATCTGAATCCTTGAGAAAACCCGCCGCAAACTGATGTAACAAGCGGCGAATGTCTTCTGCTGCATCCGTGAACACCAAGGCCTGTTCACTGGTCCCTTGATGGTGCAATTGAATATGCTGCAGCGCATGCTCAAGCGAGCGGGCCATGTCCGACAGTGCGACAAAACCCACTGTCGCCGAACTGCCCCCAAGTGAATGGGCCAGATTCACCAAAGAATCGGGCAAAGGCCGCTGCAGTTCCAGTGCCCACTCACTCAATTCAATTTGTAGTCGCCTCGACCATTCGTCTGCTTCGTTCAGGTAAACGTTGTACAGGGGGATGCTCAAACGCAAGTGGCCGATCACTTTGACCTGCTCTTCTTCCAAATCCACTTCGTCAAGCACCACC
>DAOQRI010000136.1:0-6690 GCA_035355475.1 Rhodoferax sp.
TGTTTGGCGTGCTGCGCCTGGGCAATCTGATCAAATACATGCCCTACCCCGTGGTCAGCGGATACCTTACCGGCGTGGGGCTGATCATCATCGGCAGCCAGGTTCCCAAGTTGCTGGGTACGACGGGCGGCCTTACATGGTGGTCTGCGCTGATGGCGCCCACGCAGTGGAACCTGAGCAGCCTAGTGGTTGCTGCAGTCACAGCTGGTGTTATGGTGCTGGCGCCGCGTTTGGTGGTGGCCATACCGGCGGCCATTCTCGGTCTGCTGGCCGGGGTTCTGGCCTACCTGGGTCTGGGACTAGCCGATGTGGTGCCACTGGTGACAGCCAACAACACGATGTTAGTGGGGCCACTCACCAGCGGTGCGGGCGGCGGTTTTCTGGATGCGATGGGTACACGCTGGCACACCGTCAGCGAAATGGGTGTGGACTCGCTCACGCTATTGCTGTTTCCTGCGCTCACGCTGGCGGGGCTTCTATCAATTGATACGCTGAAGACCTGTGTCGTGCTGGATGCCATGACGCGAACCCGCCACAACTCGAACCGGGAACTGATTGCCCAAGGCTGCGCAAACCTGTGTTCATCGGTGGTGGGTGGCATGCCGGGTGCCGGAACCATGGGCGCAACCCTGGTCAATCTGTCCAGCGGGGCGACCGGGCGGATGTCGGGCATGGTCGAGGGTGTTTCAGCGCTGGCCGCGATTGCGCTGCTCGGTGGGCTGATTGCCTGGGTTCCGGTGGCGGCGCTGGCGGCCATTTTGATTGTGATCGGTGTACGCATGATCGACCGCAAGAGCCTGCACTACCTGCATGCGCGCGGGACCCTGCTGGACTTCCTGGTGATAGCGTCGGTGGTGACAACCGCGCTCACGGTCAGCTTGATTGCGGCCTCGGCCATCGGCGTGCTCCTGGCCATCATGCTGTTTATCCGGGAACAGGTCAGCAACAACGTGGTGCGACGGCGCGTGCTGGGCAACCAGACGTTTTCCAAGCGCGTGCGCACCCGTGACGAGATGGTCAGTCTGGTGCAGCATGGGGATCAGGTGTCGGTGTGCGAACTGCAGGGCAGCCTGTTTTTCGGCACCACGCAGCAGCTGTATAGCGCGCTGGAAGCGGACCTGAAAACGCGTCGGTTCATCATCCTGAATATGCGTCGGGTGCAGACCGTGGACGTAACCGCAGCGCACATGCTGGAGCAGGTGCGCCAGATGCTCGCCGAGCGCGACGGGCGGCTGATACTGGCGGACATTCCTGCCAAATCACCGTCCGGGCTGGACATACATGCCTACCTGGAAGAGGTTGGATTGCTGGTGCCCCGGGCACAAGGCCATCGAGTCAAGGTATTCAGCGCGGTCGACGCGGCCCTGGAGTGGACTGAAGACCTGATCATCAACGAAGCCGCACTTCAACATACCGTCGAACACGCCCTGGAGTTGCGCGACATCGAACTGTTTCGCCACCGCAAGGATGAAACGCTGACCGCGCTGGAAGCCTGCATGGAAAAGCGCACGGTGCCAGCCGGTAGCCCGATCTTTCTGCAGGGCGATGCCGGTGACGAGCTCTTTCTGATCCGCCGTGGCGCGGTACGCATTCTGTTACCAGTAAGTGCCACACAAAACCACCACTTGGGCACCTTCGGGCGCGGAGCATTTTTTGGCGAGATGGGTTTCCTCGATGGTGCGGCACGTTCAGCCAATGCGGTGGCTTTCTCGGAAACCGAGCTGTATGTGCTCTCACGCAAGGTGTATGACCAGTTTGCCGAAGTGCACCGCAAGGCAGCACTGGCTTTGATGGAAGGCATCGCCAGCACCTTGTCCAGCCGCTTACGTTACACCACCGCAGAGTTGCGGGCACTGGAAGCCTGAGCCGGTGCGGGGCGCAAAGCGCGCCAAATCGTGGAAAATCACACCATGAATGACGCCACCCAACTCCCCCCTTTGCCCGACCACCTTTCCACCGACGCGCGCAGCCCCCACTTTGTCGCGGCCGTGTTCGAACACGATGTGGGCATCCGATTCAACGACAAGGAGCGCACCGACGTGGCCGAGTACTGCATCAGCGAGGGCTGGATCAAGGTGCCCGCGGGCAAAACGGTGGACCGAAAAGGCAATCCGATCCTGATCAAGCTCAAAGGCAAAGTGGAAGCGTTTTATAACTGAACGTCTTTTAGATCCACAGGTCCAGCGGTGGATCCGCCACCACCGCGCGCAGGATATCCGAGCGGGACACAAACCCCGTCACCTTGCCTTCTTCGTCCACCACCGGCAAGCCCGGCAGGCCCGTATCCAGCAACACGCGGGCGACGCGACGGATGTCGGTGTCGGGTGAGACGCTGGGCACCGGCGTCCACATCACATCCACCACTGGTTGCATGAGCAACGCGCGCCACACCAGCGCGTGGCTGTCAGGGTTTGGCATCCGCTCGGGCGCCATAAGGTCTGCGCGCGAGATCAGCCCCACCAGTACACCGGTTGCGGTGACGACGGGCGCCTGTCCGAGGTGGTCTTTGGAGAGCACCTGCCAGGCTCTCTCTACATTGGATGTGTCCAATACGGTGGTTACCGGGCTGCTCATCACCGCGTCCACCCGCGTCAGGGGTTGTCGCGGGAGACCAGGTTTGCGGGTCTGCTCGTAGGCTGCAAGGGCCGTGCGGTGAACCGTGTCCGTGCCGCCCTTGGCGGTAGCATCCGGATAATGCATGGGATTCTGGTCGCGCGGATCCAGTCCCACCGGAGCGACAACATGGCTACGCGCCGCTCTGGAGACCGGGCCGACCTGCCGCAATTCTTCCATGGAACCCCTAAAAATGCGACCTGCTTTGCCGTATACCGAGAACATGGCTCTGTCCCCTCTGGTGCGCCAGCGACAGGCTAGCTAGCTCGCATTGGACAGGAAAATTTCCTGCAAGTCACTCAGAAAATCAAAGCCGCGTTGCGTGGGGCGCACACGGGCGAAGTCACGCTCAATCAGCCCCTTGCGCTCGGCCGTTTGCAGCGCGGTTTCAATCGCGGTTAACGGCAGGCCGGTGCGCTCGGAAAAATCACGCAGCCCAAACCCGTTGCGCAGGCGCAGGGCATTGAGCATGAATTCAAACGGCAACTCGGCGCGCGCCACCTCATCGCTTTGCGAGACTGCGTTGCCCGCCAGCGCATGGTCCATGTACCGGCGCGGCTCGCGAAAGCGCACCTGGCGCACCACCCGGTGGGCAAAACTGAGCTTGCTGTGGGCACCAGCGCCAATACCCAGGTAGTCGCCAAACTGCCAGTAGTTCAGGTTGTGCTTGCAGCGGTGGCTCTGGCGGGAATAGGCCGACACTTCGTAGCGGTCCAGCCCCGCCACACCGGTCAATTCGGTGATGCGATCCAGCATGGCATAGGCCGTATCGTCTTCGGGTATGGCGGGCGGAAACTTGGCAAAGTAGGTGTTGGGCTCGATGGTCAGGTGGTAGATGGAGATGTGTGGCGGCGCAAACTGCAGCGCGGTGGCAACGTCCTGGTCCAGATGCGCCATGGTCTGGCCCGGCAGCGCATACATGATGTCCAGGTTAAAGGTGTCGAACGACTGCGCCGCCTCTTCCACCGCTGCCAGTGCCTGCGCACCGTCATGCACCCGGCCCAGCGCGGCCAAGTGGGAGTCGTTAAAGCTTTGCACACCGATGGACAGGCGTGTCACTCCCGCCTGGCGGTAGGCGCGAAAACGGTCTTTCTCAAACGTGCCCGGGTTGGCTTCCAGAGTGATCTCGCACTGCGCCTCCAGTCTGAGCCGCGCGCGGATGTCGCCCAACAAGCGGTCGATGGTTGCGGGTGCGAACAGGCTGGGTGTACCGCCACCTATGAAGATGCTGTGAATGCCGCGCCCCCAGATGAGCGGCAGCGCTGCTTCCAGATCGGCCACCACGGCGTCCACATAATGCTGCTCGGGCATGTCCTGCGCGCGCATCTCGTGGGAGTTGAAGTCGCAATACGGACACTTCTTAAGGCACCACGGCAGATGCACATACAGCGACAACGGCGGCAACGCAGCCAGTTGCAGCGTGCCGGGACGCATGTAGTGGGTGATGTCCTGTTGCGGTGCGGGCTCTCCGCCACCCGTGTCCGCCGATGTCGAAACGATGGGAATCACGCGACCGGCCCGCCAGCAGCGTGGCCCAGCCAGTGCTCGCGGATCAAGGCTGACATGGCCCGCGCCGACTTGCCCCGGTGGCTGTTGGCGTTCTTGACTTCAATGGGCAGCTGGGCAAAGGTTTGGCCAAACTCGGGAATCCACATGACCGGATCGAATCCAAAGCCATTGGTGCCCACCGGCTCGCGCGCAATCTGGCCGACCACGCGGCCCACCGCAATCAAGGGCTCCGGGTCATCGGCGCTGCGCACGGCCACCAGGGTGCTGACCAGCGCGGCGCGGCGGTTGTCGATAGTGCGCATCTGCTCCAGCAGCGCCTGCACATTGTTGTTGTCCCCTTTGGCATAGCCAAACTGGGTGGCGTAGTAGGCCGTATCCACGCCCGGCAAACCACCGAAGGCATCCACGCACAGGCCAGCGTCATCGGCCAGCGACGGCAGACCGGTATGCAACGCAGCATTGCGCGCCTTGGCCAGGGCATTCTCGACAAAGGTCCGGTGCGGCTCGGGCGCCTCGGGCACGCCCAGCGAGCCCTGGGTGATCAGCGTGCAACCCAGTGGTGTGAGCATGGCTTGCAGTTCGGCCAGTTTGCCCTGGTTGTTGGAGGCTAGAACAATTTTCATCAAAATCAGCCTCTAGCCCTCATGGAATATACGCGAACAGCTATCATTTTAGTAGCGACTGTTGTTGCAAATCCATCAGCTCCGTGATGCCTTTTTCTGCCAGAGTGAGCAGCTGGTCCATCTCCGCGCGCGAAAAGGCAGCACCTTCGGCCGTACCCTGCACTTCCACAAAATGGCCGGCGCCGGTCATCACCACATTCATGTCGGTGTCACAGGCCGAGTCTTCGGTGTATTCCAGATCCAGCAAAGGCGTGCCTTGCACGATGCCCACCGAGATGGCGGCAACCGACGCGATGATGGGCGACTCGGTCAGCTTGCCTGCGGCCAGCAATCCGTTGACCGCGTCTTGCGCAGCCACGAAAGCGCCGGTAATGGCGGCGGTGCGCGTGCCACCATCAGCCTGCAGCACATCGCAGTCCAGCTGAATGGTGCGCTCGCCCAGTTTCTTCAGGTCGAATACGGCACGCATGGATCGACCAATCAGTCGCTGGATTTCCTGGGTGCGCCCGCTTTGCTTGCCGCGCGCAGCTTCGCGGTCGCTGCGGGTATGGGTGGCGCGGGGCAACATGCCGTACTCGGCCGTCACCCAGCCTTCGCCACTGCCACGCTTGTGGGGTGGCACGCGTTCTTCAACGGACGCAGTGCACAACACCCGGGTTGCGCCAAACTCGATCAACACCGAACCTTCGGCATGCACCGTGTAGCCGCGGGTGATGCGCACATCGCGCAACTGGTTGGCCGCACGGCCATTGGAGCGTACAAATTCAGACATGACAATTCCCTGCTGTTAACGATTCAAGTTGGATGGGCGCGGTACCGCGCCAAAACTCAGCCCTTGCGCGCCGCAGAGCGCCGTATAGCCTCGTTGATTTCGGCAATGCTGCGTTCGATAGCGGCGTCGTCCAGGTCATCGACGCTGGAATCGAGCCACCCCGCCTGCACGGTTGAGGCGAAAACACCATCATCAATGGAGTCGGTGGAAATAGCGCCCCGGGTAGTTTCAAACAAATCGGGGGTTTCCCACTCCATGGCAATCACGGTGACGTTGTCGCTATTGGCGCCCGCCTTGTTCAAGGCACGCTCCACCAGATCCGGCACCGCAGCACCAACCTGCCGCTGGCTCAGTTGGAAAACGATTTCCACATCGTCCAGACTACCCCACAGACCGTCAGAGCACAGCAAGATCTTGTCACCCTGCTGGAGCGCCACAGGCCCCGCCACGTCAAAAACCGGCTTGGTGGGCGAACCCAGGCAGGTGTACAACACATTGCGGTTAAACCGGCCAGACAATGCCAGGTCCGGGTGCGCGTCCTGGTGCTGTTCGATATAGGAGTGGTCGCGGGTGCGCACCATCAGTTCGCCGTGCCGTACCAGATACAGCCGCGAGTCGCCACAGTGCACCCAGTAGGCAACACCACCCTGCACGATGGCCGCTACCAAGGTGGTACGTGGTGTGTCCATCAGGTGTTTTTCAGCGGCGTAGCGCAGAATTTGCCGGTGCGCCGCCATGATGGCCATGATGAAGAAGGCTTTGGGATCCTCGATCTCGGGCCTGGCTTCTTTCTGGTACAGCGCGGAGATGGCCTGCAGCACCATTTGCGCTGCAACCTCGCCCTCGGGGTGGCCACCCATTCCATCGGCGAGCAAAAATAGCCCCGACGACTTGGTATAGCAATAGCCCATGCGGTCTTCATTTTTTTCGCGCCCGCCTTTGCGGCTGGTCTGGAAAACGGAAAATTTCATTTTGGTTTGACACCCACGTTGGAGACACCGAGCACGCTGCGCTTGGTGTCGGTCACCATGGTGTCAAACTGCATACGAACTTTCTCTCCGACGCTGAGCTTGGTGTAGCGGCGTTCGCCCTCACGACTGAGCTCTTTCTGCAAGGCGAAAACGGACTGCGGCCTGGACAGCGGGTCCAGCGACATGCACCACTCCACCACCT
>DAOQRI010000137.1:0-6637 GCA_035355475.1 Rhodoferax sp.
CGGCAGTGGCTTCAGGTGCTATTATTTTTATAGCTTCTCACGCATATTCCACGAGCTCTAAGACCACTTTTCACTAGTAAAAATCACTTTTTTCTAGGATTTCTTTAAAAAGATTTCATATTTCAACTATCATTGAAATATGAAATCAACGATCACCCCTCTGGATGAAGGCGTGGCCATCAAAGCCCTGGCGGCCTTGGCACAGGCCCAGCGCTTGCGGGCATTTCGGGCGTTGGTAGCAGCCGGCCCCGACGGGTTGACGCCTGGCGCCATGGCTGAGCAACTGGGCGTGGCGCCCAGCGCACTGTCCTTCCACCTGAAAGAGCTGACCCACGCGGACCTGGTGGATGTCGAGCCCCGTGGCCGCAACCTGATCTATCGCGCCAACTTCCCCCATATGAACGCCTTGCTGGGTTACCTGACCGAACACTGCTGCCAGGGAACGGTTTGCGATGTGAGTACAGACGCCGGATGTGATCAATGCTGAGCTGATTCCGGATTCAATTTTTTATTTCCTGTTTCTTTGTCGAGGTACGCCATGTCTGACCAACCCATCAACGTGCTCTTCCTGTGCACCCACAACTCGGCCCGCAGCATCCTGGCTGAGGCGGTGCTCAACCACATTGGCCGTGGCCGCTTCAAGGCTTATTCGGCTGGCAGCAGTCCCCGTGAAAACCAGCAACCCAACCCGATGGGCTTGAAAGTACTGCAAGCTGCCGGCATTTCCACTGACGGATTGACCAGCAAGAGTTGGGATGACTTTGGCAAGCCTGATGCACCTCATATGGATCTCGTCATCACGGTCTGTGACAACGCTGCAGGCGAGGTCTGCCCCTACTGGCCCGGTCAGCCCGCCACCGCGCATTGGGGCTATGCCGACCCGTCTGCGGTGGCAGGCAGCGACGAACAGCGCCTGGAAGCTTTCCGCCAGACCCTGCACGCCATCCGCCGGCGCCTGGAGTTGCTGGTCAACCTGCCGGCAGGCAGTGTGGACCGGCTGATGCTGCAAAACCAGGCACGTGATCTGGCCAAGAGCACCTAACGACACGCTGGAACACACAACATGTCGATGCCAAGCACCCCACTCCACCAAACTGAATCTGCGGCACCCATGAGCGTCTTCGAGCGCTACCTCACGATCTGGGTTTTCCTGTGCATCGTGGCCGGCATTGCACTGGGCCAAATGCTGCCAGCCGTGTTTCAGGCCATCGGCCGCATGGAGGTGGCCAAAGTCAATTTGCCCGTGGGCCTGCTGATCTGGGTGATGATCATTCCCATGCTGGTGAAGGTCGATTTCAGCGCCCTGCATGAGGTGCGCCAGCACATGCGGGGCATCGGTGTCACGCTGTTTGTGAACTGGCTGGTCAAGCCGTTCACCATGGCATTTCTGGGATGGTTGTTCATCCGCCATGTCTTCGCGCCCCTGCTGCCAGCCGATCAGCTTGACAGCTACATCGCCGGCTTGATCCTGCTGGCAGCGGCACCCTGCACCGCCATGGTCTTTGTCTGGAGCCGGTTGACTGGCGGCGACCCGTTGTTCACGCTATCCCAAGTTGCGTTGAACGACGGGATCATGATCGTGGCTTTCGCTCCGCTGGTCGCGTTTCTGCTGGGCATTTCCGCCATCACGGTGCCCTGGGGTACCTTGCTGACTTCTGTGGTGCTCTACATCGTCATCCCGGTCATCATCGCCCAACTTTGGCGAAAGGTGCTCATGGCCAGAGGGCCGTCAGCCTTTGCGGCGGCCATGGAACAAATCGGGCCTTACTCCATCGCGGCGCTGCTGGCCACACTGGTGCTGCTGTTCGCGTTTCAAGGGGAAGCCATCCTGAAACAGCCACTGATCATTGCCATGCTGGCTGTGCCGATCCTGATTCAGGTGCTATTCAACTCAGGCTTGGCTTACTGGCTTAACCGGACCCTGGGTGAGAAGCACAACATCGCCTGCCCGTCAGCATTGATTGGCGCCTCGAACTTCTTCGAACTGGCCGTCGCCGCTGCCATCAGCCTGTTTGGATTCAACTCGGGCGCAGCACTGGCCACGGTAGTGGGCGTATTGATCGAAGTGCCCGTGATGCTGCTGGTGGTTCGGATCGTCAACAACTCCAAACACTGGTATGCGCGTGGTGCATCCGGTTCAAACAGGACATAGATTGCCATCCTTCTGGTAGCGGCTGGCTGCATACTCATGCATTTGGGGGATGCGTGAGCGCACGGGACGCGCTACCGTGATGGCATGAACACTGATCCTGAACTACCCGATGACTGGGATTCGCTGTGTGACGCAGAAAGGCAGGCCGTTGCCAATCGCCGGCAGAAGGTGCTCGGTGAAGCCGTCAACGACAACCACGCTGAACTGAAACTGCCCCGCGTGGGCCTGGCGCTGTCAGGCGGTGGCGTACGCAGCGCTACTTTTGCACTTGGGTTGATGCGGGGCATGGCCCAGAGCCAGAGCAAGGCGGCGTCCGTCACCCATCCAGCGCGGAAAACACTGGTTACCGATGGCCTGCTGGGCCGTCTGGACTACCTCTCCACGGTCTCTGGTGGTGGTTATACCGGGGGTATGTATGGGCGGCTGGTCGCAACATTTGGGCTGGCACAGGCTCAGGCCATGATGGCGAAGGGCAACTCATCCGTGCTGGAATGGCTTCGGCGCAACGGGCGTTACCTCACGCCTGCGGGCTCGCGCGACATCGGCATCGCCGTAGCGACCTATCTGCGGTCATGGCTGGCCATTCACACGGAGTTTCTGTTTGCCTGCATTCTGCTGGGGTTGGTGGTGGTGGCGCCTCATCTGTGGCAACATAGTGTTCAGGTGCTGGACCCCAGGGGTTGGGAACGCTGGCACACACCGTGGTGGGCGCTGTCGCTGGCCTTCTGGGCAGCGACAGCGCCCGGGCTGATTGCCGGGTATTGGGCCGCACGCGATTCCCCGGACCCGGTGGCCACGTCTCAACTGCCAGGCTGGCGTGACGCCCTGTTCCTGCTGGTAGCGGCAGCTGGCACCTGGGTCATGCTACATGTCCTCCAACCCAACGGCGCAATGGACCCGGTTCGCTACAGCCTGAACTGGCCCGGCGCTGGCGTACTGGCACTGATCTCGCTGGTCATCGGACAAGTGTCGGTCATGGGATGGATGGCCATCAGCCGTCAACCCCACGGACTGAAGGTGGCCCGTTTGCGCAACTGGCTGACGCGCGCCCTGCGCCTGGTCATGATGGGTACGCTGGTGCTGGCCGGTCTGGGTGGGCTGGATGTGCTCAGCTGGTGGGTTTTGCAGGAGTTCCAGACTGGCAACCAGTGGCTGTGGGGTGGTGTAGGCGTGGGCGGCGTTGGGGTAGTGGCGCTGCGCACACTGATGCAGCCGCTGCAGCAGATGGCTTCCAAAGCCGACAACCGTGCCCGCGACTGGCTGCCGCGGCTGCTCAACTTTGGCAGCCTGCTCGGGCTGCTGGCACTGGTCACAGTCTGGCTGGTATTGCTGCAATGGTTCATCTTTGCACCAGAAACCTTCAAGGCACTACGCAGTGTGCCGGCCTGGCTGCGGGCGAGTCTGCTCGTAACCGTGTGGGGCACCTGGGTGGCTGTGACAGCCGGCAATGCGCAGATGGCCAACACGTCGTCGCTGCATAGTTTTTACCGCGCCCGACTCATTCGCGCGTATCTCGCTGTGGGAAACCGCCAGCGGAGTCTGGAAGCACACACAGGTGCGGGGGCGAACGTTACAAAGGTTGTGGAAGGCGACGACACCCGCCTGCAAAGTTACAAGCCAGAAATGGAAGGCGGACCGATCCATCTCATCAACACTTGCCTGAACCAGACACGTGATGACCAGAGCGGGCTTTACAACGCTGACCGCAAAGGCACGGCGGTGACGGCCACCTGGCGCGGCTTTGAATTGGGCGCACGTGAGTTTGTAGCGCTCAAACCGGAACATGATGCCGGTACGCTGGGGCGCTGGGTTGCAGTATCGGGCGCAGCAGCATCTCCGGGCGCGGGGGCCTACACGTCACGCGGGCTGGCTCTGCTGGTTTACTTCCTGGGCGTTCGCCTCGGGCACTGGATGCGTGCACCGCGTGAGCGCGGGCAGTTGCGATGGCTCAGCGCCCTGGCCTGGCGCGTCATACCCAAGCCCATGATGTTGACCAGCGAGGCGTCCGCTACGTTTTACGGAGTAGACCGTCCCTGGTGGTATTTGTCTGATGGAGGTCATTTCGAAAACAGTGGCGTCTATCCGCTGCTCAAGCGTGAACTGGAGTTCATCATCCTGTCTGACGCAGGGTGTGATGCGCAGTATGAATTTGGTGATCTGGAAAACCTGGTCCGCAAGGCGCGCATTGACTTTGGTGCCGAGATCGATTTCTACAGCCGGGAGGAAGCGGCGACTTTGTTTACCCTGGGAAGTTCGGAACTGACCATACTGTCACCCGAAGACATGGCCAATAACCACTCGTGCCGGGGTGTTCTGCTGGCTCGCATCCGCTACCGTGCGCGCCCAGGGCCGCGCCGCGCTGACGGGATTGAGGGCAATTCATTCCGGCCTGAGGGCACGTTGCTGGTGATCAAGCCCAATCTGCATGACGCGCTGGACGTCGACTTGCTGGCCTATGCACGCAAGAACGACACCTTTCCTCATGAATCCACCGGTGATCAATCATTCGACGAAGCCCAATGGGAGAGTTACCACCGCCTGGGCGAAGATTTTGGTCGTGCACTTCATGAAAGCTGGCTGGCCCAGCTGCCGGGATGGCGCAACCCGGCGCAGCATGGTATCCGTGTGGCTGCCCGCCTGGGACCCGTCAAAACCGCCGGTGATATCCAGCGCGCAGAGCCTTTGTGGCGGCGAAGTGCGCGTGCAACCGCCATCGGTACGACATTGGGCGTGGGTGCATCTGGCACCTTGCTGTTGTCATTGTGGCAAGTGCAGGACCAGCTGCAGCGCAACCGAACGGATGAGCAGACCGAGGTGCGACAGCTTTTCACCGAGGTGTCCACAGGCCTGCAGTCTCTAAAAGGCTCATGCCCAATGGTGCCCGAACATGTGGTCACCCAGGCCTCCTTGCTGCTGGACTTGCGCGGCAGCCCCGTCATGCGACCGCTTGAGCAAGCTGGCCTCGAGCGGCTGGCCGGGCGTATTGCTGAAGAATGCACACAGGAGGCACAAGCCAGCACCGAATGCCTGGCTGCCCATCAACGCATGCAAAGCAGCCTGTGTTCACTGGTGGTAAAAAAACCGTCTGAGAACACCGCTTTAAACTATTGGCATCCCGGCTCTTCACCACAAGAGCAGGCTCGAGACGGCCAGAAGGTTCTGCAAGCCTTGGTCAGGAATATTCCGGCTTTTGGTTCACTGCACAGGCAAGAACCGGCTGAATTGTCTCAAGTTGCTACTGCTTCTCCGCCAGCGGCAGCCGCACCGGAACCTGCCGCAGCAGCACTCGCGCAGGCACCCCGGCTGGACTCTTGCCTGAAGATGCCCGAACGGGTGACGCTCTACATTCACATCTATGACGAGACCTCACGCGCACCGGCAGCAGCGCTGAGAACAGCCGTGCTGTCCGCAACAGGCTCACCGGTAGTGGTAGCACCGGTGGAGAACGTAGTGCGTAGCGCCGATATGCGGCAGGAGCGCCGCCCGGTGCCTTGGCCTGTCCCGACTCTGGTGCTGCACAGTCCGGCAAGCCATGACTGCGCGAGGGCGATCGCGAAATATATCGGTGTGCCCTGGGTGATGCCGGGACAGTCAGGAAAGCCCGTAGAGGTGGATCAGGTCTGGCTGCGCGATCTGCCAAGGTCACTTCAGCCGCAACCTGGTGTTATCGAACTCTGGTTGCCACCGGTGGGGGTGATGACGTCAGAAAGCAACCCGGTGCGCGAGGAGATCGTTGGCTCCCTGCTTGGAATCGACCAGAACCAGACCTCCTGGCTGCGCTCAAAGTAATCGTCAACATCATCGGCAAAATGGCCGCCATACAAAACGGTGCCTGCACGTGTTTCATGCAGACACCGGCGTGTGAAGAAAAGAGCTCAGTCGCCCAGGGGATTCAGCAAATCAGCACGTCCCTCAAAGGCGAACAGCAACAGGTCGGTCATGTTGAACCGGTCCCCGGGATTCGCGACCAGCGCTGTCGGGCGGAAGGCAATATCCCGCACGATGGAATGCTCGCTACCCTCCATGGCTCGGTGAAAAGTCTCTGCCATGATACGCCCGCCCACGCCGGTGAGCTTGCCGCCGTTGAGTTCAGCCTCACGCAGGATGTAGTACCAAAGCGGAGCCTGTGTCCCCACACTCTTGAGTGATGCAGGCAGGCCCTGCGTCAGCTTGGCAGCAGTCAGGGGTGTGATGCCCATATGTGCTGCCATCTCCTGACCACTGGCAAGCTCCACCATATTGGCACGCGTCAGGTTGCGGAAGGCCAGGTTCAGCTCTTCCGGCGGTGTACTGCTGGGCCCCCCAAACGAACCCAGAGGCAGATTCTTCAGTGGGTCAACCAGCTGCGTATCGGTCTTCATCGCAACATTGGGTGAACCTTCCGGAGGGGTCAGATCGGCCCGTCCAACTTCCGTGAAGTTGTAGAGACGGCGGAAATCAACAGTCCAGTTCGATGGCAGCCTTTCAAAATCGCCCGACTCCCGG
>DAOQRI010000138.1:0-6621 GCA_035355475.1 Rhodoferax sp.
CACTGGCCAGGCTGGCGGCCTGCACAGCGGCCCGTGCGTCGGCTGGGGCGGTGAAAACCAGTTCGTAATCGTCGCCCCCGCTCAGTACGCACTGCAACGCGACCTGAGTCGAAAAATAAGAGTCAAATTGGCCTCCAGCCCTCGTGGAATATACACAAACAGCTATCAGAGTAATAGCAATAGAGGTATCCAGCGTTGCCCCCACCCCTGAGCGTTGCAGGATATGACCCAGGTCACCGAGTAGCCCGTCGCTGATATCCGCCGCCGCGCTGGCAATGCCGCGCAATGCCAGACCCAGTCCAACGCGCGGGGTGGGCTGCTCAAGGCGCTGGCGGGCAAGATGCAAGACCTCTTCCGGCAGTGTCATGCGGCACTGCAACGCCTCCAGCGCGAGCCGGGCATCCCCCAACGTGCCGCTAACGTAAATGTCGTCCCCCGCCTGTGCCCCACTGCGCAAAATGGCCTGTGTGGCGGGCTGACTCGTTCGCAGGGGGGCGCCTATTGGCACTTCGCCAAAGACGGTGATGCAGATATTGAGCGGACCCTGCGTGGTGTCGCCACCAATCAGCTCGCAGCCGTGGGCGTCGGCCAAGGCCAGCAGCCCTTCAGAAAATGCCTGGCACCAATGGACATCGGCAGTGGGCAGCGACAGAGCCAGCGTGAACGCAACCGGCCGCGCGCCGCACGCCGCAAGGTCGCTCAGATTGACGGCCAGCGCCTTGTGGCCCAGGGACCTGGGGTCGGCATCCGGGAAAAAATGGCGCCCTGCCACCAGCATGTCGGTGGAAATGGCCATCTGCATGCCCTCACCTGGCTTTAATAGCGCGCAGTCATCGCCCACACCCAGCACAGCCCTGGGCGTGGGCCGGGTGAAAAAGCGCCGGATCAGCTCAAACTCTCCCATCACGCCACTTCCCGCGCGGGCCACAAAAAGCTCATGGGTGCCTGGCGCACGCGCGTCAGCACGGCCCGGGTGATGCGCACGCGGCCCAAGCCTGAGACGCTATGGGCCCGCAAAGCCACCCGAAATGCCAGGTAGAAACTGACTCCCACGTTCAGTGCGCCAATGAGGGGCAAGCTGGCCACTGCCCACCACAAGGCGGGATTGCGCAGCACCTCCCAGCCCAGGCTGGCGCAGGCAGCACCCAGTTGCCCTGCCGACAGGGTGACATGGCGTACGTCCAGCCCCAGACCAACAAACCCCAAGACCGCGGGCAGCAAACCAAGCATGAAACCCAGCGAAATATTGGCCGCAAAGCCCGAGATGTTCTGGCGCATGAAGTGCGCCCAGCGGTCCGCCCGCGCGGCGCCCAGTGCACGGGCAATGCGCGGGTTGTAGCGAATCGCAGAATCCAGCCGGTGCAGCACAAACCAGTTCTCCACCCACCCCGCCAGAATGCTGGACGCAAACAGCAGCACGCCGGTAAAGGCGGCAAACAACAGGGATGGCCCCAGCAAGGTCAATGAATGAAGCACATACGCCGCCTCTTTGGCGTTGATCATGGGCTGGTCCAACGCCAACTGCAAGGCCAACGACAACGCCACCACTGACGGAAACACCACCGCCACATTGCCCAGCACCGCAGCCACCTGCGAGCGCACCAGATGGGTCACTTCGTCAACAAAGTCCTGGAGTGCACTGACGTCCGAAACGTCCTTCAACTTGGCCGCCATGGCGGGCGCGGTCATCGCCGGTTGCTTGGTCGCCAGGGTGAAGTGCAGCAGCTGAATGAGCACAAAACTCGCCGCGTAAACCAGCCCCGACCAGAAGCCGTACCAAAACGCAGACAGGCCCATCGCCATGACGGCAAATTTCAGAAACGTGGTGAGCGCCGTCAGTGCGCCGCCGCCCGCCGCATTGCCCAACATGGCCCGGTATTCGCCACGTGTGCGGGTGATGTAGTGTTCACCCACTTCCGAACTGCGCTCGGCCACCTTGGCCGCCAGCAACGAGGTACTGTTGGAAAAGAGTGCACGCAGGCTACGCTGGTTCTGCCCCACACTGGCCAGATTTGCAATGAGGTGGGCGGTTTGGAGGTGGGCCGGCTCGCCCAACAGGCAATCCAGCAACGCCCGGATGCGCAACACCCGCTCACGCAACTGACGCAACCGAAACACCAGATCCACCGAAATGCCGTGGCTGTCCAGGTGGGTGTAAACCGAAGAGGCGGCCTGTCGGCAGGCATCCAGCTGGGCACGGAAATGCTGGGCCGCCAGTACAACATCCTGCGAAGCACCGTTTCCGTCCAGCTGGCGCAGCCAGGCATCACGCAACATGTCAAAGTCTGCTGCCAGCGTGTGAAAAGGGGTCGACTGCTGTGCGGGTGTGCTCATGCGAAGCCGAATCTCGGGCGAAAACCCGGCTGCGCGGATCTGGCTGGTGCAAAAGGTAATGGCCTCCAGCAAGGTGTTTTGCCAGTAGGTCAGCCGGGGGTGCGCCTGGATGTGCGGCCCCGTCGCCGGCGCGCTGAGCAATTGGCCCAGCCGCTGCAAAGTCGACTCGGGCACTGCCGCAAGCCACCGTGCATCCCGCTCGCTGGGCATGACCAGTGCAAACAGTTCCGAGGCGTCTGAGGTTTCCGGCGATGCCGGAAGAATCTTGTAGTGCAGGCGCTCCACAAATTCGCTGACAAATGCATTGCGAGACGCGAAACCGTAGTCCGACAACAGGGTCGTGCCGTCAACCGTGTCAATGAGTGTGCGCCACCAGACCTGGAGCCGGACCGTGTAGTGCGCGCTGGCCACCACCGTGTCCAGAAAAAAGGACAGGCGCAGCGGTGCGCTGTCGCCTGAGGCGTCGTCGCCCCGAATCCAGTCAAACAGAGCGATCAACCACAGGTGGCGGTGGACCCGGTCGGCATCCGGATCCATGGCTTCCAGCACTGGCAACAGACTGGGCAGCAGGTGCTGATCAGGCAAGGCCGGCCCTGCTGCTGCGGGAGACATCAATGCAGAGTGTGCGAGCCACCGATGCCGGTTTCGCCGCTGAGTGCATCCAGCACAAACATGGGTACGTCTGCGTCGAATTTTTCACCGTCTTCGGCCACGCAAAAGAAACTGCCATGCATGGTGCCCGTTGGCGTGCGCAACCGTGTCCCGCTGGTGTACTCAAACGCCTGACCGGGCTTGAGCAGTGGCTGCTGGCCCACCACACCCAGCCCCTTGACCTTCTCAGTGTGGCCATTGGCGTCGTTGACGCTCCAGGTGCGGGAAATCACCTGCGCAGGCGTCTCGCCCGTGTTGGTGATGGTGATGGTGTAGGCAAAGACAAACATACCGTCCTCCACAGCGGACTGATCCGGCAGAAACTGCGGTAAAACTTCAACTGATAATTGATACTTAGCCATAGCAGGAATACTATCCTGAAACCAGGTGGGGCCGGGCTGCGCCGCAGCGATACCCCCGTTTGACTGAACCCAACCATGACATTCCGAATTGCACCTTCCATCCTCTCTGCTGACTTCGCCCGCCTGGGTGATGAAGTGAAAGACGTCATCGCAGCCGGATCCGACTGGATCCATTTTGACGTGATGGACAACCACTACGTACCCAACCTCACATTTGGCCCCATGGTCTGCCAGGCCTTGAAGCCGCACGCGCGCACCGCTGCTGGCGTGGCCGTCCCCATCGATGTGCATCTGATGATCTCGCCCGTGGATGCGCTGGCCGCCGCCTTTGCCGACGCGGGCGCCGACTACATCAGCTTCCACCCCGACGCTTCGGGCCACGTGCACCGCAGCATCCAGGCCATCCGGTCCAAAGGCATCAAGGCCGGTCTGGTATTCAACCCGGCCGAGCCTCTGGATGTGCTGGACTGGGTGATTGACGATATCGACCTGGTCCTCATCATGAGTGTCAACCCCGGCTTTGGCGGACAAAGCTTCATCGACTCGGCATTGCGCAAGATTGAAGACGTGCGCAAGCGCATTACCGCCAGCGGTAAAGACATTCGCCTGGAGGTGGATGGCGGCATCAAGGTGGACAACATCCGCCGCGTGGCCGACGCAGGTGCCGACACCTTCGTGGCTGGCAGTGCTATTTTTGGCAAGCCCGACTACAAAGTGGTGATCGACGCCATGCGTGTGGCGCTGGCCACCTGAGGTGCTGAAGAGCCCTTCTTCAATCCACCGCCCAGCCATGTCCCCAGAGCCTGACCACCCATCACCGCAGGTTGACTCCTTACAGGGCCAACGACTGAAGCGCCTGGCGCTGGTGGCTGAGAGAAGCTCCAACGCGGTGATACTGGCGAATGCCGAGCGCTACATCGAGTGGGTCAACAATGCCTTTCTCACGATTACCGGATTTACGGCGCAAGAGTCCATTGGGCAGCGGCTGGGCATCCTGCTGGAGCGCGGCAGTGCAGACCCGGAAGCCTTTGAACAGTTCTCGCTTGCGGTGCAGCAGGGACGCGGCTTCAAGCGTGAAATCAATATCCGGGCCATGAATGGCGAGGCGCGGTTTGCGCTGGTGGACTTGCAGCCCACGCACGACGATGCGGGAGCTTCGACCGGGTGGGTCCTGATAGCCACCGACCTCACCGATCTGCGCGCCCAACAGCAACTGCTGACCCTGGCAGTGGACGGTGCCGGACTGGGGACCTGGCAGTGGGAGGTGCCCAGCGCAGCCATGCATTGCAATGGCCGCATGCTGGAGATACTGGGTTATCAGCGTGGCCAGTTGGGCATGACCGCCCAGGCCTGGAACGCCTTGATCCATCCGGACGACTTCGCGCCGTGGATCACAGCGGTCAAAGCACAGTTACGTGATTCGACGGTGCCGTTGCGCATGTCCGTGCGGCTCAAACACGCCAGCGCACGATGGATCTGGATGATGTTTGTGGGTGCGGTGGTGGACCGCTCCGCCGAAGGCCGCGGCCTGCGCATGGCCGGTGTTGCCATGGATGTACAGGCGCAAAAGGCCATGGAACTGGAGTTGCGCCATGCAGCCCGTACCGACGAGTTAACCCAGTTGCCCAACCGCAGTGTCCTGCTCAGTGCCATCGAGCAGGCAATTGCCCATCGACAAGCCCAGCCCGGCTACCAGTTTGCAGTTTTGTTCATGGACTTTGACCGCTTCAAACAGGTCAATGACACCTTGGGACACAGCGTGGGCGACGGCTTGCTTCGCCAGATTGCGAGCCGTATGCAGGAGAGCCTGCGCCCGGGCGACAGCCTGATACAGACCAGTGATTTTGCGCACGTGGCGGCCCGCATCGGGGGCGATGAATTTGTGGTGCTGTTGGACGATATCCGCGGGGACCTGGATGCAGAGATTGTTGCCAGCCGCCTGATTGACGTGTTGTCCATGCCCTACATGATCGGGGTGCACCGCGTCGTCTCATCAGCCAGTATTGGCATTGTGACCAGCAACCACGCAGCCGATGACGCGGACAGCGTGCTGCGCGATGCCGACATCGCCATGTACGAGGCCAAGCGCACAGGGCGGGGCCGATATGTCATGTTTGAGCCCAGCATGCGGCACCAGGTGAGCGCATCCGTCGCCCTGGAAAATGACCTGCGCCAGGCGCTGGAAAAGCACGAGTTGTTCGTGGTTTACCAGCCCTTGGTCAACCTGGTCAATGGCGAATTTACCGGGGTGGAGGCGCTGCTGCGCTGGCAGCATCCGCAACGGGGTTTGGTGTCACCGGTCGAATTCATTCCTGTCGCCGAGGCCTGTGGCCTGATTGGGGCACTGGGACAGTTTGTGCTCCAAGCCGCATGCTGCGCATTTGCAGCCATGCCGTTCGGCCGCGACTCCGGTCAGTCGCCCACCTTGGCGGTCAACCTCTCGCGTGCCCAACTGCGCCAGCCGGCGCTGGTGGCCGATGTGCAGGACGCCCTGCGCAACAATGGTCTGGCACCCCAACAACTGGTATTGGAGGTAACAGAAAGCCTGGCCGCGCAGGACGCCGTGGTGCTGTCAACCCTGCATGCCCTGCGCGCACTCGGCGTAGCCTTGTCGCTGGATGATTTTGGCACCGGCTATTCATCCTTGTCCTGCCTGCATGAATTGCCGGTGAACTATGTCAAAGTGGACCGGTCATTTGTGAGTCAGGCTCAAACCAGCGCCTACCATCGCGTATTGATCGAGGCCACCATCCGGATGGCGCAAACCCTGCATCTGGGCACGGTCGCCGAAGGCATCGAGACCGAAGGACAGGCCGCGTTGATGGGAACATTGGGCTGCGACAAAGGGCAAGGCTACCTGTACAGCAAGCCGCTGGAGGCGCAGGTACTGATCGAGTGGGTGCAGGCGCGTGGCGCTACGACAAAGTTTGTAAAAAACTGAACGTAAAGCAACTGCCCAACCCGGGTGTTGACTCGACCGACAGATTGCCACCCAACGTAACCTTTGCCAGCTGGTGTGAAACCGAAAGCCCCAGCCCGGAGCCGCCTTGGCCCAGGCGTGTCGTGAAGAAAGGGTCAAAGGCATGGCGACGCACATGCTCCGTCATGCCAGTGCCATCGTCCTGAATGCGTAGAACGACCTGCGCGGCGGCACCCACGCCCATCACCTCGGAATCAATGCGGATATGTCCCGTGGCACGCCCTTCAAAAGCATGTACTTTGGCGTTTTGCAAAAGATTGGTCAAAACCTGACCAATCGGACCGGGCAGTGTGT
>DAOQRI010000139.1:0-6595 GCA_035355475.1 Rhodoferax sp.
CTGAAACAGGCGCATGCCTTCGCCATGAATCTGGCCGCCGAAGATCAGCGAGACATTGAAATCTACGCCGGACGCCTTGAGTGCGGCGCCGTCGCGCTCCTGCACACGGCGGATGGCTGAGCCCAGTACGCGGGCCGCATCGAACATGCTTTTGGCGTTCCAGATGGTGATGCCTTCGTCGTTTTCGTGGTCTTTGAGTTTTTCGATCTGCAAAATTTCGCGCACTGACTGTGAAATGCTCAGGTTGCCAGCTGACAGCAACACCATGAAGCGCTCACCCGGTTTTTCATAGACGATCATTTTGCGGAAGGTGCTGATCTGGTCCAACCCGGCGTTGGTGCGCGAGTCGGAGAGGAACACCAGTCCGGCGTTGAGTTTGATGGCTACGCAATAGGTCATGTTCTGGGGTGGGGCAGTTGCTAGGGGAAATACCTAGAGTGTATCGGGCGACCTCAGTGCAAAAACTTGCCGCCGCGTCCGATGATGGTCAGGTCTGTAAAGTTGGAAGCCTGGTGGTCCTTGGCGCTGTAGTTGACGGTAAAACCGCCCAGATTGACATCATGAATGGACTCCATCCCAGCGATGAGGCCATCACGGGTCAGGTTTTTGCCAGCGCGCCGCAGTCCTTCCACCAGAACCCGTGCAGTCAGGTAGCCCTCCAAACTGGAAAAATCGAAGTCCTTCTGGCCAGCCTCGGTCATGCGCTGTTGGTATTCGCGAACCAAGGGGGTGTTCTGGGCATAGGGGAACGGCACGACCTGCGAAATCACCACGCCCTGGCCGGCGTCGCCCAGTTCGTCGGCCAATGCCCGGGAGCCGACGAAGCTGACATTGAAAAATTGTCCGCCATAGCCTTTGGCGCGTGCTTGCTTGATCAGTGCGGCGCAGGATTTGTAAGCGCTGATCTGCACAATGGCCTCAGGCTCGGACTTGAGTAGCGTTTCCATCGACTGGGTCACATCTACCGAGTTGCGTTCCACCGTGGCCGTGGCTAACGGTTTGAGCTGGCGTTTGGTCAGTGCCCGCGTCACCCCTTCCAGCCCGGCCTTTCCGTAGGCATCGTTTTGGTAGAACACCGCAATCTTCTTGATGCCCAGAGTCGTGAGGTGCTGGACGATGCGTTCGGTTTCGTCAAAATAACTGGCCCGCACATGAAAAACATAGCGATTAAAGGGTTCACGCAGGGCCTGGGCACCGGTGAACATGCCAACCAGTGGAACCTGCTGTTCTGTGAGGACGGGTAGAGCAGCCAAGCCAGTGGGCGTTCCCACCGAGCCGGCCAGTGCGAATACCCTGTCCTCCTGGATCAGAGCCTTGACGGCCGCCACTGCCTTTTCGGGTTCGTAGCCATCATCGCGGGTGATCAGCTTGATTGCACGGCCGTGGACGCCTCCTTGTGCATTGACTGCGTTGAAATAAACCTGCATGCCCACTTGCATGCGTTGCCCCAATTGGGCTGCAGGTCCGCTGATGGCCGCGAACTGGCCGATCAGTATCTCCCGTTCGGTAACACCGTTTTCCGCAAGCGCGAAGCTTGAAGCCAGGACCAGAGCCAGTGAGGCCACTTTGTGGAACAGGTTCATGGGAAGTCTCCAATGGTGATGTTGGGTTTGGGGCATGTTAAGCGCTGGCAGCCAGGGCTTTGAGTTGGTACAACGCCTCTAGTGCCTCCCGCGGGCTTAGCGCATCGGGATTGATGGCTGCAAGCCTCGTTTCCAAAGCGCTCGCGGCGACTGTTTCAACCGTGGGTGCTGCTGCAAACAGATCCACTTGGGCTTGGGCCTCGGTAGCCTGCAGCTCCAGCGCGTCCAGTGCGTAGCGGGCCTGGTTGAGCACAGCTGCCGGCATGCCGGCCAGGCGGGCAACCTGGATGCCGTAGCTTTTGTTGGCCGGGCCGCTCTGGATTTCGTGCAGGAAGACGATGTCGCGACCCGACTCGGCGGCGCTTACATGCACATTGAGTGACTGATGATGTGTGGCAGGAAACTCGGTCAACTCAAAATAGTGCGTGGCAAACAGTGTGAAGGCCTGTGTCTTGTCGTGCAATTGCGTAGCAATTGCACTGGCTAGTGCCAGACCATCAAATGTGCTGGTGCCTCGGCCAATTTCGTCCATCAGCACCAGGCTGTGCGGTGTGGCAGCGTGCAGGATCTGCGCCGCCTCGGTCATTTCCAGCATGAAGGTCGATTGGGCATTTGCCAGATCGTCGGCCGCACCGATGCGGGTGTGAATGGCATCGATCGGCCCCAGACGGCATGCCTGTGCCGGTACGTAGCTGCCGATGGATGCCAGCAGCACGATCAGCGCCACCTGGCGCATATAGGTGGACTTGCCGCCCATGTTGGGGCCGGTGATGATTTGCAACCGTTGTTTTGGCCCAAGGCGCGTGTCGTTGGCAATGAAGTTGCGGCTACCCGAGGGGCCCGCCTGCCCGTTTAGCTCCGCCAGCCGGGCTTGCACTACCGGGTGGCGGCCTTGCGTGATGTCAATGCAAGGCTCCACCGCAAATTGGGGTGCACACCAGTCCAGTGTCAGAGCGCGCTCGGTCAGCGCGCACAGCGCGTCGAGAGCGGCCAAGGCACGAGCCGTGCGGGTTAGCATGGGCACAAAGGCTTGCAACTGGTCCAGCACCTGCTCAAACAGCCACTTCTCGCGGGCCAGCGCGCGCTCCTGTGCGCTCAGGGCCTTGTCCTCGAAGGCCTTCAGTTCCGGGGTGATGAAGCGTTCGGCATTCTTCAGCGTCTGGCGACGCCGATAGTCGTCGGGCACCTTATCAGCCTGGCCCTGGGTGACCTCGATGTAGAAGCCATGAACCCGGTTGAACTGCACCCGAAGGTTCGCAATGCCGGTACGAGCCCGCTCGCGACCTTCGAGTTCCAGTAGAAAGCCATCGCAATTGGTCTGGATGGCGCGCAGCTCATCCAACTCGGCATCAAACCCGGCAGCAATGACTCCCCCGTCGCGCACCAGGGCAGCGGGTTCCGGCGCGATGGCTCGCAACAACAGGGCAGCGCATCCGGGTGGTGGAACAAGATCGTGCGAAATAGTGATTAAATGGCCCTCTAGCCCTTTTAGAATATGCGCAAGCTGCTCTGTTTTTTGTAGCGTATTGACCAAGGCGACCAGTTCACGCGGCCGTACCTGGCGCAACGCGGTGCGGGCTGTGATGCGCTCCACATCGGCACTGCCCTTGAGTTGCAGGCGCAGTCCTTGCCACAGTGCCAGAGTAGAGGTTTGCAGCGTTCCGTTCTTCAGCGTGGTGATGGCGTCCAGTCTCGCCTGTGCCTGGGCGCGATCACGCCGTGGTGTGAGTAGCCAGCTCTTGAGCATGCGGCTGCCCATCCCGGTCATGCAAGTGTCCAAGAGCGAAAACAGCGTGGGCGAATCCTCGCCGCGCAAGGTTTGTGTGAGTTCCAGGTTGCGTCGCGTGGCAGGCGGCAAATCGATCAGATCACCGTCGCGTTGCACCTGCACGGTGCTGATGTGGGTCAGGGTGCGGCCTTGCGTGTGCTCGGCGTAGCCCAAAAGTGCTGCGCAGGCGGCATGTGCCTGCGGCAGGTCCTGCGCGTTCCAACTCGCCAGACTGGCAGCTTGCAGTGCATCCAGCAGTTTGCGCTGACCCAAGGCGGCATCAAATTGCCATTCCGGACGTGCCGTGGTGTACAGGGCATTGATACCGCTGGAGCCCGAACGCAGGCGCTTGAGCCGGTCTTCAAAGGTTTGCGTAGCGCCAGCGCTGTAGGCCAGTTCACTGGGGCCAACGCGTGCCACCCACTCAGACACAGCGTCGGGCGAGCATTCAGCCAGGTGGACCACGCCCTGGGTAACGCTGAGCCAAGCAAGGCCACAGCGGTTGCGCGGTCCCTGATGCACTGCCATCAACACGGATTCGGATTTTTCGTTGAGCAGTTCAGCGTCCACCAGCGTACCAGGCGTTACCACGCGCACCACCTTGCGTTCCACCGGTCCCTTGCCGGTAACTTCACCGACCTGCTCACAAATCGCGACCGATTCACCATGGCGTATGAGTTTGGCCAGGTAGCCTTCCATGGCGTGAAAAGGCACGCCCGCCATCACCACCGGCTCGCCAGCGGACTGGCCGCGCTGGGTCAGTGTGATATCCAGGAGGCGAGATGCCTTTTCGGCATCGGCGTAGAACATTTCATAGAAATCACCCATACGGTAGAACAACAGGGTGTCGGGATGTTCAGCCTTGAGTCCAAGGTACTGGGCCATCATGGGGGAATGTGGCTTGTGGATTTCGTTCATCGATCGGAGTCTATCAATTCACGGGTACCTCAAATGCCGATCGGAGTGTGTCCACTAGGGCTAACTCTCACCAAGCATGTTCCAAACGGTGCTACGCTAGTGGACGATGGCTGGTCAGTCCAGCGCTGTTTCGTATCGAAAATGCAGGAGCACGTCTTGAAAAAAAAATTACTCATCGTTGACGACAGCAGTGTCTCCAGAATGATGATTCGTGGCCGCGTCACGGGGCTGCAGCCTGACTGGGAGGTCATTGAAGCGGCCAACGGAGACCAGGCGGTTGCGATGGTGGGCGCAGAGCACCCGGACTACATCACGATGGACGTGAATATGCCGGGCATGAGCGGGTTTGAAGCGGTAGAGAAAATTCGTGAAATCGATCAAAAAACCAAAATTGTCATCCTGACCGCCAACATCCAGGTCAGTAGCCGCGAGCGGGCTGAGCAGTTGGCCGTGCATTTTGTGCAGAAGCCCGCAACACTCGCCGCGGTTCAGCTCGCAATTGACTATTTCCTGGCGGCGGCATGAAGCTGAGCGCGCTTGGTCTGGACGCGCTGGCCGAAATTTTCAACCATGGCGTTGGGCAAGCGGGTCTGGCTCTGAGTGAGCTCGCAGGTGAAGAGGTGCAACTTAGCGTTCCGAAGATTGAAGAGTTGTCCAAGCGCGCCATAACCGACCAAATGGATGCCAGAGGTGCCAACCGGGTTTGCGCCGTTCGCCAAGGCTTCTCCGGTGTCATCAATACGGAGGCCCTGTTGATGTTTCCGGTAGACCAGAGTCTGCAGCTGGTTCAGTTGATGGTGGGAAATGAATTTCCACTGGAGCAACTCAGTGAAATGGAGCAGGAGTCGCTGGCCGAAGTTGGCAATATTTTGCTGAACTCTGTGGTTTCCAGCGTAGCGGACATGCTGCACATTGAATTTGAGGGAACTCTGCCGCAGGTGGAATTGGGACTGGCCGGCGATGTTATGGGTGCGGGCGAAGGGTTGGATGACCTGATTCTGAGTCTGCAAATCAATTTTTCGATCGCTTCGCGGCAACTTCAGGGCTATCTCGTGTTTTTGCTCGATGTGGCCTCCAGTGAAATGTTGGAAAAGAAGATTGCCACGTTCATAGAGTCCATGGCATGAGTGCGGAAGCGATAACTGGTGGGATTGCTTCGGGTGTGCCAGTCTGGCTGGATTGGGTGCTTTCCAACACACCATCGGGTTTGGTGCTGCTTGACGCGCAAGCCCGGGTTGTATTCGCCAATAAGTGGTTTTTGTCGCGTGCCAAGGTCCGGTTGCTCGACATGTCGGGTCACGACGTGTTGGATGTGTTTCCCGTGTTGCGCGGCGGTCACTTTGAGAGGGTGCTGCACCGCGCTATTCGCTCGGGTTTTCCGGCGTTGCTGTCGCAGACGCTGCATCCGTCACCATTCCCCCTCTATGCTCCCAATGGGGGGCGGGGTAATGAGTCCTTGTTGAAGCAATCGATACACATTGTTCCCATGGGGCCTTCAGATACCGCCGAGGCCGGGCAGCGTTTTACTCTGATTCAGATTTCTGATGTCTCGCCCACGGTGGCACGCGAACGTCTGCTCAAAGCGCAGGCGGATCGCATGAGCGGCTTGGTGAACGTAGACGCTCTGACCGGAATCGGCAATCGCCGTTTTTTTGATGAGTCCATGGTCGCCGAAGTGCGAGCCGCGAGTCGCGGGGGATCATCTCTCGGACTTTTGATGCTGGATGTGGATCAGTTCAAGCAGTTCAATGATTTGTATGGTCATCCCGCTGGAGATGCCTGCTTGAAAGCGGTGGCTGGGGTTTTGCGCTCGGTGTGTCGGCGACCGCGCGATCTGGTTGCCCGTTATGGCGGCGAAGAGTTGGTTGCCATCTTGCCCGACACGGACGAGGTAGGGTCGATTCGGGTTGCCAGGGAGGTTTTGCAAAAGACCCGAGATTTGGGCATTGAGCACACTGGAAACTTTGGGCGCGGCGTCGTGACCTTGAGTGCCGGAGTGTGTGTGGGGTCCGCCCATACCCAGGACTCTCCGGCGTCTCTCATTAGCCGGGCTGACCAGGCCTTGTATGCAGCAAAGAACGCCGGACGCGATCGGGTTTTCTGCTTCGATATATCCCGACAGGTTGCGGTGCCGGTCTGACGGGCCGTTTTGAGTGATCGCTGTGAACCCGAATTCTCCCGACGCAACTACGCAACCCGGCGTTCCAACAGGACACCGGGAACCTATTGCTGACTCGGTTTTTCGCGCACTTTTCATCCATAGTCCAGAAGCGGTCGCCTTGACTCGCGTGAGGGACAGCGTGATCGTGGAGGTCAACGACGAATG
>DAOQRI010000140.1:0-6582 GCA_035355475.1 Rhodoferax sp.
CTTGTTTGCGCTGACTGCAGGCCATGTTTCTTTCACCACCAAAGGTGCACTGAACAAACACACAGTGAACGTGACTGCAGCCTGATCCCTGCGGTTGCCCCTCACTGAAACCCTGCGCTGGATCAGCGCGGGGTTTTTCATTTCTAACTACGCAATACACCATGAAGTTCGTTGACGAAGCCTATATTGACATCTCTGCTGGGGACGGCGGGGCGGGCTGCGTCTCGTTCCGTCATGAGAAGTACAAAGAGTTTGGTGGCCCCAATGGCGGCGACGGAGGCCGCGGCGGTCACGTTTTCGCAGTGGCTGACCCCAACCTGAACACGCTGGTGGATTACCGCTTTTCGCGTCGGCATGATGCCAAGCGGGGCGAGCACGGCATGGGTTCGGACATGTTTGGCGCCGCTGGCGATGACATCACCCTGAAGATGCCGGTGGGCACCATCATCACCGATGCCGAAACGGGCGAGGTGCTGTTTGAGTTGCTCAAGCCCGGCGAGGTAATCACCATTGCCAAGGGCGGTGATGGCGGTTTTGGCAATTTGCGGTTCAAGAGCGCGATCAACCGCGCTCCGCGCCAGAAGACGCCGGGCTGGCCCGGGGAAAAACGAAACCTCAAACTGGAGCTGAAAGTGCTGGCCGACGTGGGGCTGCTTGGTATGCCCAATGCCGGCAAGTCAACATTTATCACGGCAGTTTCAAACGCCCGTCCCCGCATTGCGGACTACCCGTTTACGACGCTGCATCCCAACCTGGGTGTGGTACGGGTGGGGCCGGAGCAAAGTTTTGTGGTTGCTGATTTGCCGGGGTTGATTGAAGGCGCTTCAGAAGGTGCTGGCCTGGGTCACCTGTTCTTGCGCCATTTGAGCCGAACCCGCCTGCTGCTGCATGTGGTGGACATGGCCCCGTTTGATGACAATGTGGATACGGTTGCGCAGGCCAAAGCCATTGTGAATGAACTCAAAAAGTACGATACGGATTTGTACAAAAAACCCCGCTGGCTGGTGCTCAACAAATTGGATATGGTGGCCTCGGACCAGCGTGAGGCCTTGGTCAAGGACTTCATCAAGCGCTTCAAATTCAAAGGCCCGGTGTTTGAAATTTCAGCGTTGACGCGCGAGGGTTGCGAACCTCTGGTGAAAGCAATTTACAAGCACGTCAAGGCACAACAGGTGGCCGAGCAAACACCAGAGGTGGTTGATCCGCGCTTTGTAGAACGTCCAGACGCATAACAATACTACAAAAATTGCAGCGCTCTACATAAGTTGGACGAGGGCTGCAGGTTGATATGGCATATATTTCTAGCTCTTCGATTTTGCGCGATGCGCGGCGCGTGGTGGTCAAGGTGGGCTCCAGCCTGGTTACCAACGATGGCCGCGGCCTGGACGAAGTGGCCATTGGTGAGTGGTGCCGCCAAATGGCACACCTGATTCGCGACGGGCGCGAAGTCATCATGGTGTCCAGCGGTGCCATCGCAGAAGGCATGAAGCGTCTGGGTTGGGCTGTGCGGCCCACCGCGATTCAGGAATTGCAGGCCGCAGCCGCTGTAGGGCAGATGGGCCTTGCGCAAATGTACGAAACCAAGCTCAAGCTCAATGGCCTTGGCAGTGCGCAGGTGCTCTTGACCCACGCCGATCTGGCTGACCGCGAGCGCTATCTGAATGCCCGTTCTACCTTGCTAACGCTGCTCAAGCACGGTGTGGTGCCGGTCATCAATGAAAACGACACGGTCGTCAACGACGAGATCAAGTTTGGCGACAACGACACTTTGGGTGCATTGGTGGCCAATCTGGTGGAAGCAGACGCCCTCGTCATCCTGACGGACCAAAAGGGCCTGTTCACTGCAGACCCTCGCAATAATCCGTCAGCAACCTTCGTGCACGAAGCGTCGGCGGGCGACGCGGCTCTGGAGGCCATGGCGGGTGGCGCGGGTTCGAGTTTGGGTCGCGGAGGCATGATTACCAAGATCCTGGCGGCCAAGCGCGCTGCGGGCTCTGGTGCTTCGACGGTCATTGCCTGGGGCCGCGAACCCAATGCGCTGATTCGACTGACCCAGGGTGAGGCGATCGGTACACTGCTGATCGCTCAAACCCAGAAAAAACAGGCACGCAAACAGTGGATGGCAGACCATTTGCAGTTGCGCGGCTCCGTCGTTGTGGATCCCGGTGCCGTGTTGAAAGTACGTGATGAGGGCAAGAGCCTGCTGCCCATTGGCATGGTGCAGGTCGAGGGCGACTTCTCGCGCGGAGACGTGATTGCGATTCGGGATGACGCAGGAATGGAGATTGCCCGCGGGTTGGCCAATTATTCGAGTTCAGAGGCGCGCCTGATCTGCCGAAAGCCCTCGACGGAAATCGAGAAACTACTGGGCTACACGGCAGAGCCGGAAATGTTGCACCGCGACAATCTGGTTTTATCGCGCTAATTCGCGTATTGCGATCGCTGTAGCCCCTTCAGCGCGTTGATCACGTCTTCGCGCTTTCTGCCGGCGATACCCTCATCGCAGCCCCCTTGCTGGGCGATGGCTTGCGCGTGGCGGGTAGCGCTGTTGTTGGCCAGGCTACGCCACTGCGGCTGGCTAACGGAAACCCAGGTTCCCGCCGAGTTGACGCGCGCGTAGGTTTTGACGTCTCCCTTGGCGCAATGAATGCCTTCATAGGCCACTGTGGTAGAGCCCGATGTGTTGCGCATGACCACCACGTACCGCATCACACTGTCGGGGAAAACAGCGATGGTACTGGGGTCAATGCCGATCTTCAGCGACACATGCGGCGGCATTTCAATGGCAATCAGAGCGTCCTTGGAGTAGCTTGACGGAGGCGTCACCACTTCTTCCACGGGCTCAATCACATCGCTGGCCCGCTGGGCAGCTGCCAGCGCCGCAAAACAGGACAATGCCAAGCCCATAACGCGTCTAATTGCCATGGTGAGGCTCTGTCTGGTTTTTCATGGCAGCGGTTTCCGGGTCGGGTTCAAAGCTCGCTCCAGGTGGCAGTTCCATGCCGGATGCGCTCCGCAGTCCACCGTGGGCTGAATTTCCACCATCCTGGGTACGGTGTCCATGGCGCAGAAAGCGGTTGCGAGGCTCGTTGCGGGGCAAATAGCGGGAGAGTTCGGTCAGCGCGGTTTCATACACACCGCGCTTGAATTCCACCACGGCATCCAGTGGCACCCAATAGTCGTTCCACCGCCAGGCGTCAAACTCCGGGTGGTCGGTGGCACGCAGGTTCAGGTCCCAGTCATGCCCCAGCAACTTGAGCAGGAACCAGATTTGCTTCTGGCCCTTGTAATGTCCGCGCGCGTCGCGGCGAATGTAACGATCCGGCACCTCATAGCGCAACCAGTCTCGGGTACGGGCAACAATGCTGACATGCTCCGGAAAAAGCCCTACTTCCTCATGCAGTTCGCGGATCATGGCTTGCTCGGGGGTTTCTCCCCGGTCAATGCCACCCTGCGGAAACTGCCAAGAGTGGGTCCGAATGCGTTTGCCCCAAAATACCTGATTTCGCTGGTTGAGCAGGATGATGCCGACATTGGGCCGAAAGCCGTCCCGGTCGAGCATAATCAAACCCCAATTTTTAAACTTCGTCCATTATGCACAGCAAGCGCCGTGTATCAAGGGGCGAGGGCCAATGTAGTTCCGCGAGTCACCCCATGAAAGCATCCCAATTCCTGATTTCCACCTTGAAAGAGGCGCCTGCCGACGCCGAAGTGGCCAGCCACAAGCTGATGATGCGTGCGGGCATGATCAAGAAGCTCGGAGCCGGGATTTACACCTACATGCCCATGGGTTTGCGAGTGATTCGCAAGGTGGAGGCTATTGTTCGTGAGGAAATGAACCGCGCAGGTTCGGTTGAGCTGACGATGCCGGTCATCCAGCCCGCCGAACTGTGGCAGGAAACGGGCCGTTTCACCACCAACGGCCCCGAGCTCTTGCGCATCAAAGACCGCCACGACCGTGACTACGTGGTCCAGCCCACCAGCGAAGAAGTGATCACTGACATAGCCCGTCAGGAAATCAAGAGCTACAAGCAGTTGCCCAAGAACCTGTACCAGATCCAGACCAAGTTCCGTGACGAGCGTCGCCCCCGTTTTGGCTTGATGCGCGGGCGCGAGTTCACCATGAAGGATGCCTACAGCTTCGACCGCGACCAGGACGCCGCCAAAGCCAGTTACCAAGTGATGGCGGGTGCGTACCGCAAGATATTTGACCGGTTTGGCCTGCGCTACCGCGCAGTGGCGGCTGATAGCGGCGCCATTGGCGGCGACTTGAGCGAAGAATTCCAGGTGATTGCAGCTACCGGGGAAGATGCCATCATCTATTGCCCCACCAGTGACTACGCCGCCAACATCGAAAAGGCTGAGGCTCTGGCACCCGCTGCGCCGCGCGGTGCTGCGGTCCTGCCGCTGACCAAGACGCCGACTCCGGGGAAGAGCACGTGTGAAGACGTGGCTGCACTGCTGAATGTGCCGCTCGCTACAACCGTCAAGTCCCTGGTGCTGGCCACCGACACGCTGGATGACAAAGGCCAGGTCACCATGACCCAAGTGTGGTTGCTGCTGGTCCGCGGTGACCATGACATGAACGAGGTCAAGGTGGGCAAGCTTGCGGGTCTGGCGAATTTCCGTTTTGCCACTTTGGGAGAAATTGAAGCGCACTTTGGTTGCAAGCCAGGTTACCTTGGACCCATTGGCCTCAATAAGCCACTGAAGCTGGTGGTCGACCGCGATGTGGCTGTCATGGCCGACTGGATTTGCGGGGCCAATGCGGAAGACTTCCACATGACGGGTGTCAACTGGGGTCGTGATCTGCCCGAGCCCGACCTGGTGGCTGACATACGCAACGTGGTTGCGGGTGACCAGTCCCCTGACGGAAAAGGCGTGCTGGCCATTGAGCGGGGCATTGAAGTGGGCCACGTGTTTTATCTGGGCACCAAATACAGCAAGGCCATGAATGCAACCTTCCTGGATGTGAACGGCAAGCCGCAGCTGATGGAAATGGGTTGCTACGGCATTGGTATTACGCGCCTGCCAGCCGCGGCCATCGAACAGAACCACGACGACAAGGGCATCATTTGGCCCGACGCATTGGCGCCGTTTACGGTGGTGCTGTGCCCCATCAGCCCGGACCGCTTCCCGGATGTCAAAGCGGCCGCGGACCAGCTGTATGCCGACCTGATGGCCGCCGGTGTGGATGTGATGCTCGATGATCGCTGTGAGCGACCGGGTGCCATGTTTGCTGACTGGGAACTCATTGGTGTGCCACACCGCGTCACCATTGGTGACCGTGGCCTGAAAGAAGGGCAAGTCGAGTACCAGCACCGCCGTGATGCGGCTTCGACAAAAGTTGCCGTGGGCCAGGTCCTGGAGTTGATTCAGTCAAAACTGACGGCATGACGCAGGCGCGCAGCACGGTGCGCAGTTTTTCCCGCAGGGAGTGGCTTGTATCGCTTTGTGCGGGGTGCAGCCTGTTGCCAGCAGCAACGCCTGCGTGGGCCGGCGGTCAACTGGAAGAACCGTTGATCGACTCGGTGCGTACTGCGCTGAGCGGCGCCGTTCGCAATGCCGCACCGCCCATCCCTGAATTCAGCGACACCGAATCGCGACTCGCATACCTGCGCTGGATGGGCGCGATGGGCGATCGGCTGAAAAAGAAAAAACCCGATTGGGAAACCCGCAAAGAGTTTCTGCAAACCGTCTGGTACGAAAGCAAGCGTGCGGGTCTGGATGTGTCACTGGTTCTCGGGTTGATCCAGGTGGAGAGTAACTTCCGGAAATTTGCCGTGTCGGTGGTGGGCGCGCGCGGCTACATGCAGGTGATGCCGTTCTGGACTCGTGCACTGGGCGATGGGGATGCCGGAAAACTGTTTCACATGCAGACCAACCTGCGGTTCGGCTGCGTGATTTTGCGCCACTACCTGGATCGCGAAAACGGCAATCTGTTCATGGCGCTGGGCCGCTATAACGGCTCGCGCGGCAAGCCGCAATACCCTGATGCGGTTTTTGCGGCAAAGCGTCTATGGGACTACAAGCCGACCTGAGTCGGCGTGAACGGCTCGGGTCAGCCCTGCGTTCCCAGCGCTTGCTGGAGTTCACCGTTTTCGTACATTTCCATCATGATGTCCGAGCCACCAATGAACTCACCCTTGACGTATAGCTGGGGGATAGTGGGCCAGTTGCTGTAGTCCTTGATGCCGGCGCGGATGGCATCGTCTTCCAGCACATTCACGGTTTTGATGGCCTTGGCGTCGACGCCGCAGGCCTTCAGGATTTGAATGGCACGACCCGAAAAACCGCATTGGGGAAAGCTGGCACTGCCCTTCATGAACAGCAATACTTCGTTGTTCTTGACCAGTTCATCGATCCGTTGTTGTGTATCGCTCATCGCAAAACTCCATGTAATCAGGCCAAGCCGGCCCTGTGTTCTTCCATGGGCGGCATTATCCCAGACCCTGTTGGCAGTGCGGTCAAGGGGCTATTGCCGCTGTGGGGTTGATTGATGCACGTCAAGCTGTGCAGACACCTTCGGTGCCAGCATGGGAACATTGGTCACTACCGTGGGCTTCACCATGACTGAACCCG
>DAOQRI010000141.1:0-6574 GCA_035355475.1 Rhodoferax sp.
AAAATTTCCGCCAGTGTGTACACCTCTCACGTCCCGGCCATCGGCGCGGCGCTTGACTTAGGCAAGAGCCACGAGCCTTATTGGCAGCCTCTGTTCAAGGGTTACGACTACTCCAAACAATGGATGAAGGACAACAAGCCCGACGTGATCTTTCTGGTCTACAACGACCACGCCACGGCGTTTAGCCTGGACATGATCCCCACGTTTGCGATTGGCACAGCGGCCGAATTCACCCCGGCCGATGAGGGCTTTGGTCCGCGCCCGGTGCCCAAGGTCATTGGCCATCCAGACCTGGCTTCGCACATTGCGCACTCGGTCATCCAGCAGGACTTTGATCTGACCATCGTCAACAAAATGGACGTGGACCACGGCCTGACCGTGCCCCTGTCCCTGATGTGTGGCGAGCAGGACCCGGTGAAGGGCTCCTGGCCCTGCCCCGTGATTCCATTCGCTGTAAACGTGGTGCAGTACCCGGTGCCCAGTGGCCAGCGCTGCTTCAATTTGGGTAAGGCGATTCGCAAAGCGATTGAAAGCTATGACCAGGACCTGAACGTGCAGATTTGGGGTACCGGTGGCATGAGCCACCAGTTGCAGGGCGCGCGTGCGGGCCTGATCAACCGGGAGTGGGACAACGCGTGGCTCGACAAGATGATTGCCGACCCCGCCGCCGCCGCCGCGGTGCCCCACATTGACTATGTGCGGGAAGCAGGGTCGGAAGGAATTGAACTGGTGATGTGGCTGATCGCACGCGGTGCCATGTCCGATGTGCCGTACAACGCAGCCGATGCTACCGCTTTGATAGCTGCTCGCGACCATTCGACGAGGGTCAGGCACCGTTTTTACCATGTACCTGCCAGCAATACCGCGGTGGGGCATTTGATTCTGGAAAACCAGTAACTTTGCGGGACAGACCGTAGCGCAGCGGAGCTCTGTCCTCAACTGATTAGGAAACTGCAATGAAAACTATCAAAGTTGCCTTGGCGGGCGCCGGAGCCTTTGGCATCAAACACCTGGACGGCATCAAGAATATTGACGGCGTGGAAGTCGTCTCGCTGGTCAGCCGCGAACTGGAAAAGACCAAGGAAGTCGCCGCCAAATATGGCATCGGTCACGTCACCACTGAGCTCGCTGACAGCCTGGCGCTGAAGGAAGTGGACGCCGTCATCCTGTGCACCCCCACCCAGATGCATGCCGAGCAAGCACAAGCCTGCCTGAGGGCTGGCAAGCATGTACAGGTGGAGATTCCGCTGGCAGACTCGCTGCAGGGCGCGCAGGATGTGGTGGCCATGGCGCAGAACAGCGGCTTGGTCGCCATGTGTGGCCACACCCGCCGCTTCAACCCCAGCCACCAGTTTGTTCACAAAAAGATCGAGACCGGCGAATTCAACATCCAGCAGATGGATGTGCAGACCTATTTCTTCCGCCGCACCAACATGAATGCGTTGGGCCAGGCCAGGTCCTGGACGGACCATCTGCTGTGGCACCACGCAGCCCATACGGTGGACCTGTTTGCCTACCAATGCGGCAGCCCGATAGTCAAAGCCAACGCCATCCAGGGACCTATCCACCCTAAGCTGGGCATTGCGATGGACATGAGCATCCAGCTCAAGGCCGCCAACGGAGCGATCTGCACGCTGTCACTGAGCTTCAACAACGATGGCCCGCTGGGCACGTTCTTCCGCTACATCGGTGACACAGCAACCTACATTGCCCGTTACGACGACCTGTTCAACGGCAAGGACGAGAAAATCGATGTGTCCAAAGTGGACGTATCCATGAACGGCATTGAGCTACAGGACCGCGAGTTCTTCGCCGCCATCCGAGAGGGGCGCCAGCCCAATAGCAGCGTGGCCAGCGTGCTGCCCTGCTACCAGGTGTTGCACGATCTGGAGCAGCAGCTGGCCCGTTAAAGCGCGATGGGCACACCCTTACACGGCGGGCCCGGAGAAGCGAATCAGGTTTCCCCCTGCCTCCTTTGCCTGGTACATGGCGGCATCGGCCCATTTCAGGATGTCGTCCTGACTGCCTTCATGGTCAATAAAAACCACTACACCAATGCTGGTGGTGCAGTGGTGTTCGATGGAAACTTCCGACTGACCTGATTGCTGGTAGGTCAGCACATACGGTTTATCCAGCGCTGCGCGAATCTTCTCTGCGACGATCTTGGCATGCACTGTTGCGTCCGCCTTGCTGATGCTCAATTCACTCAATATCACGACAAACTCATCGCCGCCAAAACGCGAAACGATGTCGACGGCACGTGTGCAACTGCTGATACGCCGCGCCACTTCCACCAGCAACAAGTCGCCCACGAAGTGCCCATGGGTGTCGTTGAGCGGTTTGAAGTTGTCCAGATCCATGAACATCAGCGCGCTGTAGCGGCCATTGCGTTTGCTCGCAATCATGGTTTGGCCCAGGCGTTCGTTCAACAACAGACGATTGGGCAGGCGGGTGAGTGAGTCGTGCAGTGCCAGATCAAGAATCTGCTTTTCGGCAAGCTTGCGCTCCGTGATGTCCCGCGCCGCTGCAAAAACTCCCTGCAGTCGGCGGTCCCGGTCGTAGAACGTCGTCGCGTTGTAGGAGACCACAGTTTCCTTGCCATCCCGGTCGCGCGCAGTGAGTTCGTAGTTGGTCACTTTCTTTTTTGTCAGTACCAGCATGATGGCGTCTTCCGCCCGGCCGGGGTCTGTGAAGTAGTTTTTGAACGGTGCACCGATCAATTCGTCACGGGTGCAACTGGTCAGCGACTCCATCTGCTTGTTGACGTCCGTGATGATTCCGGACGGGTCGGTGGTCATCAGGGCGTCTATGTTCGCCTCAAACAAAGAGCGGGTGTAGAACTGGTGGTCGCGCAGGCGCTGGCCCAGTAGCTTTTGCTCGGCTTCAATTTGCTTGCGCGCCGTGTTGTCGGTGCCGATCAGCAGGTAGCCAATGATGGTGTCGTGATCATCGCGCAGCGCCGTGACCGACACCACAGCGGGGAAGCGACTACCGTCCTTGCGGATGTAGGTCAGCTCGTAGATGTCTTCAATACCACGTGACGCCTTGAACACGAGGGCATCGAAACCCGGTGCAATGGGCGTGCCCAACTCCACGCTCAGGGCCTTGGCACGTGCGATCACCTCAACCGGGTCAGATATGTCTGCCGGTGTGATCTGGTTGATCACGTCCGCCGCTGCATACCCCAGCATCCGCTCCGCACCCACGTTGAAGATCTGGATGACCCCTTTTGCATCGGTCGCAATGCTGGAAAAGTTGGCACTGCTGAGAATGGCTTTTTGCAGCGCCCCCGCAGTCAGCAGGGTTTCCTGGCGCTGGCTTTCAATGAAACCGTCATCATCCCCATGGACCGCGACCGTGCTGGGGCCTGAATCGAACGGTTTATGGGCGACCGATGGGGGTTTCTGTTTTGAGAATGTCATATTCGATGGTGCGCCTTGGGAAAATTCCCTGACAGGATGTTTGCGCGACGCAGCACCACCCGTCTGTGCGCCCGGTCACACTTGTTATGCTTAAGCCTCTATCCACAGCGACCCCACCCATGAAAAACCTGACTTTTGCCTGCCTGCTTGCAGGCGCCTTGATCGCTTCTTCTGCCTGTGCTGCTGACGCACCCGCCATGGCTGCGCCATCCGCTGGTGTGGTGACCGGCGTCATTCTGGAGGTCAAAGACGTCGACAGCTACACCTATATCCGTCTGAAGACGAAAGACGGCGAGACCTGGGCGGCCGTTAGCACCGCGCCGCTGAAAGTAGGCGCTACCGTCACCATTGGTGACGCCATGGTGATGAAGAATTTTGAGAGCAAGTCACTGAAGAAGACGTTTCCTTCCATTGTCTTTGGCAATTTGGGCGGAGCCAACAAGCCGGCCTCTGACCCGCACGCCGGCGCACCCAAGGCCGCCGCTGATACGACGCCCATCAGCGTGCCCAAGGCCACCGGCGCCAATGCCCGCACCGTGGCTGAAGTGGTGACCAAGGCAGCCGAGTTGAAAGACAAACAGATTCGCGTGCGTGGCAAGGTCGTCAAATACAGCGCCGCCATCATGGGCAAAAACTGGATCCACCTGCGCGACGGCACCGGTTCCGCCGCCGACGGCACACACGACGTTCTGGTGACTTCAGCTGCAGCCACAAAAGTTGGCGATGTGGTCACCATCACTGGCGTGGTGCGGGTCAACAAGGACTTTGGCGCCGGTTATAGCTACAAAGTGCTGATTGAGGACGCCACCCTTCAACCCTGAACGCCCACACCATGCGCGCAATCGGTAACTTTTTTTGGTTCGTGTTGGGCGGATTCTTGATGGGCCTGGGCTGGTGGCTGGCAGGCTTGCTGTGCGCCATCACCATCGTGGGGCTGCCCTGGGCCAAGGCCTGTTTTGTGATTGGTCAGTTTGCCTTTCTGCCCTTTGGCAAGGAGGCGGTTGACCGCGCCGTGGTCACTGGCGTCGGTGACATTGGAACCGGTGCGCTGGGCACCATTGGCAACGTCATCTGGTTTGTTGTGGCGGGCATCTGGCTGGCCATCGGCCACATTGCCTCTGCCTTGTGTTGCTTTGTCACCATCATCGGCATCCCGTTTGGCATTCAGCACCTCAAGCTTGCGGGTTTGACACTGGCGCCTGTGGGCAAGACCATCGTGGCCAAGAATGCGCCGCGCGTGGGCGCATGAATTTCACCTGATTCTGGAGGTACCCCATGCCCAGCAAGAACACGATTTGCCTGTGGTTCGACGGCACCGCTTTAGAGGCGGCCAGGTTCTACGCCAACACCTTTGCAGATAGCGCCGTCGGCGCTGTGCACCGCGCACCGGCCGACTACCCTTCGGGCAAGCAGGGTGATGTCCTGACGGTTGAGTTCACCCTGATGGGCATCCCGTGCCTCGGACTCAACGGTGGGCCGGTTTTCAAACACAGCGAGGCCTGCTCTTTCCAGATTGCGACTGACGACCAGGCAGAGACGGACCGCCTGTGGAATGCCATAGTGGGCAACGGTGGCCAGGAAAGCGAGTGCGGTTGGTGCAAAGACCGATGGGGCCTGTCGTGGCAGATCACGCCACGCGCGCTGACGGCTGCGGTAACCGACGCGAACCCGGCAGCGGCCAAGCGCGCGTTTGAAGCCATGATGAAGATGAGGAAGATCGACATCGCTGCGATTGAAGCGGCCCGGGCGGGCTGAAGCACAGCATCACCCAGACCCGCGCGCAGGGTCTGCGGTAGGCATTGCGTTGCGCGTGGAGGGGCGAGTCATGGATAGACGGCGTTTCGCGAGTAAAGCGGGTGCAGCCTGCCTGGCCTCTGCGCTCAGTCCATTCGCATGGGGTTCGTCCGAAGAGGCGACTTCTGCGAAGACAGTTGAAATACTGGTCGCCGATCCACACGCGCACCCGATGCATTTTTTTGCCAGCCGGTCGCCCGACCGCACGACCCCGTCCCTTGATACCCTGAACAAGGCTGGCGTGGCACTGAGCGCTTTCGCAGCGATTGGTGACCTAACCTACCTGCGTGGCAATTTCCCGTCGCCCTTTCAAGATACCAAGCGCCAGCTCGAACAGGTGCGGCGTTTGGAGGAGTCGGGGCAACTGAAAATTGTTCGCACCGCTACAGATCTTGCAGCGCTCACTGAGCGCAAGGCTTGCTGGGGACTGATGGCGATCGAAGGGGCTGACGCCCTGGAAGGCAAGCTGAGTTACCTGGATGCCTTCTTTGCCTACGGCGTGCGACAGATTACGCTGCTGCATGAACGCGACAATGAATTGGGATTCAATCAGCGCTCCCGCGCAGACGGGTCATTGACAGCCTTTGGCATCGAAACGGTTGCAAAGATGAACGCGCTCGGCATGCTGGTGGATGTCGCCCATGCCGGCGCAAAAACGCTGCAAGGTATTGCGGCGGTGACATCCCGGCCGTTGATCGACTCGCACACCAGTGTGTTGCTCACCGCAGAAGGAGAAGCCGCCTCGCGGCGTTTGCGATCCTGGCAGGAGATGGAGTGGATTGCCAAAACGGGAGGTGTGGTCTGCACGTGGCCCTTCGCCCACGCGGCCAAAAACGTTGAGCGCACCACACTCGGACACTGGGCTGAAGAGATTGCATTGATGAAGTCGCGCCTGGGCATCGCGCACTGTGGCCTTGGCACCGATGGTGGTGGCGGTTTGCCGCGTGTGATCGACGGCTGGAATTCGATTGCGTCGTTGCCCCTTTTGATCCATGCGATGCGCGAAGCTGGCCTGTCGCAGGAGGATATTGCTGCCTTTGTGGGCGGCAACTACCTGCGTGTTCTGGCCAAGTGTTTGGCGTAGTGCTTGCGCAATCCGAAAGTCATTCGGCTGCAGGTGTTTGAAAGGCTGAGGGGCAGGTTTGCGTTTTGGACTGCGGCTGTGGGGCGAAAGCGGGCGCTCACGAAGGGCTGCTCTATGGAAGCTGTTCTCAACAAGAGTCTATTGAAGCGGGTGACATCCAATCACATTCAAGCTGACTCCGAGTGATCTCAAAAATGCTTCGCTCTTAATACTGGACAAGAGAGGTGTCAGATCTAACCGATCGGGTCTTAAACGAGTGGAGTATGCAAGTCGG
>DAOQRI010000142.1:0-6537 GCA_035355475.1 Rhodoferax sp.
CCGCCAGGCGCAGTTTGGCGTCTGCCGGGCGCTTGGCCAGTCCTTTGGCGATGCCTTTTTCCATCAGTTCAAGGCCTTTGTCCACCTGCTGCAGGGCCACCATGTTGAATCCGAGGTTGAACAGGGCCAGGCCGTCAGGCTTCTTCAGGGCGGCTGCGGTATCGGCGGCCAGCGTCTTGCGGTCCTGCTCCACTTCCTGCGCCAGCTTGACCCGCAGCTTCTTTTGTGCATCGTTTGTGCCCATCAGGCCCGCGCTGGCTCCCTGGTCAAAGACGCGCAAGGCTTCGGCAGAGAAACCGGCTTTTTGCGCAAAATCGACGTATTCGGCAAAGTCGGTGGCCTCCTCGTGGGTGCCGAGCTGGAATGCCAGGCGGAACACGTCGAGCTGCAGTTGGGTGGCCAGGTCTGCGCGTGCCCACAGGCGGTTGATCAGCGAGCGCCAGTGGTCTTTGTTGGGGTAGAGCTGCACCAGCCGCTCCAGCACGCGGGTGGCGCCCGCTGCGTCTTTGAGGCTGCTGCGCGCCTGGGCCAGAATTTCCAGATAACTTTGCGATGGCGCCTTGCCGGCTTTGTCGGACTGGGCAATCTCTTCGTCCAGCAGTTCGGCGCCGCGTTGCAGGTTGCCCGCCAGCAAGTAGGAGCGGATGCGGGCGTCGCGCACCGCTTCGTCCGTGCCGCCTGCCTTGATGTTGCGCTCCAGCCAGACCGCAGCTTGTGCGTAATCTTTGGTGCGGAAGTGGGTAATGCCAGCGGCATGCATCAGGTGTAGCGCATCTTCCGGTTTGAGCCAGGTCTCGTTGGCGGTGAGCTGCAGGATGCGCTCCAGCAACTTGTTGGCGGTCGGTGCATCGTCTTCGGCATTGGCGATGGAGAGCAGCACCCGCGTGGTGATGTAGTCCTCATACGGTGTCTTGTTGGCTGCCCCAGCGGCCTCCTGCACCTTGAGTTTGGCGGGCGCGTATTTCTTCTCGCCAATCAGGGTTTGCGCTTCCAGCAAAGGCGTGCGCACCTCGTTGCGCAGAGTCGGCCCGGCTGGTGCCGATGCGGCCGTTGCGGGTGCGGCAGCGGCTTGTGCCAGGGCAGCAGGGGCAACCAGTGAGCACGCCAGCAGGGCGGCCAGATGCACGATTCGTTTGGTCATGTGTTCTTTCCGATCACGGTTGTTGGGTTGGACGGTGCTGTCGCTCAATTCTTGCCACCGGGGTTGCACAAGGCGCTTTGTCCCATTTGGACCACCAGCTCGCGCGCTTTGGTCACCTCGGCTGCGGTGGCAACGGCTGCCACGTTGGATGCCAGGCTGCCCACGTACTTGCCGCTGGCATCCGCGATGGACTTCAGTGCGGTGCAGCGGGTGCCCAGGTGTTTGCGGGCAATGGCCATATCGCCTGCGTCGCGCACTTCGGCTGCAACCACGCCCAATGCCAGCACGCCATCGGCCGTGGCATCCACCAGGCCCAATTGATTAGTGACCAGTTTGAGCATGTCCTTGTCATTGGGCGATGCGGTGGTGGCACGCTTGCCCAGGTCGGCCAGGCTCGTAGCCAAGCCTTGCGACAGTTTGTGGAATTCGGTGACGGATTTGCCAATGGCGGCCTTGTTCTGGGCCAAGGCCGGCTGCATCAGGACAGCAGCGGACAGGAGTGTGGCGGACAGGATTCGGATGGTGGACATGGATAAATATGGAGTGGGGTTGAACGTGGGCGAAACTTTACACCGGTTCGGGTGGATTACCGGGAGTCTTTCAACCAGCCCTGTAGGTAGGCGCCTGCAGCGATGCCGGCCAGCGCGATCAGAAGGTCCCAGTTGCCAGTACCCAAACCAGCAATGGCTGGACCCGGGCAAACACCGCACACGCCCCAACCCAGGCCAAAAATCGCAGCACCCAGCAGCGTATCGCGGTCCATCAGAGACGGCCGGATGGCAAACTGCTCTTCCAGCAGCGGGCGCCCCAGAAGACGCGGCGCCAATTGGTAGACCAGCAAGGTCACGCACACGGCGCCGCCCATGACCAGCATCAGACCGTAGTCCTGAAAGCGTAGAAAGCCCAGCACCACTTCGGGTGACACCATGGTGGACAGCGCCAATCCAAAACCAAATAGTGCACCACTGGCCAGGACCGCAAGAAATCTTGAAAACGACATCAGTGACCCCCCAGTAACAACACCGCATAGGCGGCCAATGCGCCTGTGGTCATGAAAATCAGCACCGCCACCAGCGACGGCAGCTGCAGCGAACTCAGGCCACAAATGCCATGGCCCGACGTGCATCCATTTGAAAGCCGTGCGCCGAATCCGACCAGCACGCCACCGGCGCCCAGTTGCCACAAGGGAATGCCTGTTTTCATGGGTACCGATGGCCCCATCCATGCCCACCAAAGAGCGGCACCCAGAATCAACCCTGCGGCAAAAACCAGACGCCAGGCCCGGGTCTCCACAAAGCGCGCCTGCTGAAAAAATGAACGCTTGGACACAAACGACCAGGTGCTGGAGAAGACACTGCTCATGCCACCGATCCAGCCCGTCAAGATAAAGAGAAGGCTGACGCCCATGCCGATCAGGAGCCCTCCCGCAAGGTAATGTCCCCAGCCCAGTGGGAAAAGCGACTGCATCATCCGGTTTCCTATGCTCTTTGAAAAACCGTTGAGCATAGCGCGTGTGGCGACAGAGCGTCCGCGGCTGTCTGTGCACGTCGGAGATCGTGGTTCGACATGGCAGAATCATTCAGGGCACCATTTCTGGAGATGCATCAATGAAGGGAAAAGTTGGCGGACTTTCAGCGCTGGGCGGATTGGTTTACTCCACCGAAACCGGGCGCATGTGCCCGACCTGCCGCCATGCGGTTGCCCAATGCACCTGCAAACTGGCCACCATCCCAACAGGGGACGGCACCGTGCGCGTGTCGCGCGAAACCAAGGGGCGGGGCGGCAAAGCGGTGACCGTGGTGAAGGGCGTCTTGCTGGACAGCGCAGCCCTCGCTGACCTGGGTAAGCAGCTCAAGGCGGCTTGCGGAAGCGGTGGCACGGTCAAAGACGGTGTCATTGAAGTCCAGGGCGACCATTGTGATCGCGTCTTGGGGGTGCTCAAAGCGCAGGGCTTTGTCACCAAACGGGCCGGCGGTTAGGTGCAGGGTGGCCAGCGGTTAGCATCGTTGTTTAACTGTAAGTACCCATGCCTCTACCTGATCCACACCGCAGCGGCTGCGTAGCCTTGTACTGGGACTTTGAAAACCTCCATGCAGCCCTGTGCGAAGCGCGTCTGGAGGGTTCATACAGCAAGCAGGACAACCGGTTCAAGGTGCAGGAGCCGCTGGTCAACATTCAGGCCATTATTGACATGGCTGCAACCTATGGCCCGCTGGCTATCAACCGGGCCTACTGCAATTGGCAATACTTTGGCCGCTACCGTGACGTGCTGCTGCACAACACCATGGAGCTGGTGCAGTTGTTTCCGCCCGGTGCCTCTGCAAAAAATGGGGCAGACATCCGCTTGTGCCTGGATGCGATGGACGACCTGGGACGATGGAGCCACATAGAGACGGTTGTTGTTGTCAGCGGGGATAGCGATTTCATGGCCATTTCCCAGAAAATCAAGGCGCTTGGACGTCGGGTGATTGGCCTTGGCGCGCGATCGACTACCAATCCCCATTGGGTCACCAGTTGCCACGCATTTCACTTTTATGAGGACTTAATTTGCCCATAAACTTGACAAGGGATTACCCCGACAGAATTGCCCGTAAACTCAGAGAATAATGGTGCTAATGCCGCCTGGGATGGTCATGAGTGGGCTGGTTTCAAAACGGCAAGACAGACAGAATAGGGCAGTAAATGATTACCTCCGGATTGAGCCTTGGCAAAAGGCTGACTTTGAGTTTTACCGTCGTCATCGCCTTCATGGCACTGCTGGCCGCCCTTTCGGTGTACCGTATTGCCGGACTCAACAGCGAAATTGAGCTCATCGTCAAGGATCGTTACCCCAAAACCAATATCGCCAACAGCATCAAGGCGCAGATCAACGAAATTTCGCGCAGCATGCTGGGCGTATTGATCATGACCGACCCCGGTCAGATCAAGGCTGAAATTGACAAAATCGAAAAGGTCAATGCGGCCAACAACGAGGCTATTGCGACGCTGGACAAGATATTGACGGACGAAGAGGGCCGCGCACTGCTCAAAACCATTGTGGAGATTCGCGACAAGTTTCGTCCGCTGCAAGCCGCCTTTGTGACCCTGGTGAATGAGGACAAAAAAGACGAGGCTCAGCTGAAGTACCTGTTCTCCATGCGTCCGTTGCAGAAGAAGTACTTTGATGCGCTGGACGCATTCGTGAAGTACCAGGATAGCCAGATGGACAGCGCCGGGGATAAATCGGCTGAGGTGGCTCGACAGACCGAAATTTTGATTCTGGTGCTGGCCCTCGCTGCTGCCATTGCCAGCACGGTGGTGGGCGTCATGGTGACGCGCAGCATTGTGGGTCCTTTGCGCAATGCCATGTCGGTCACCCAGCGCGTTGCGGCGGGCGATCTGACCAGTGACATCGCCTCGGGTGGACAGGACGAGCTGGGTCGCATGATGGACGGTTTACGCCACATGAATGACAGCTTGCGCCAGCTGGTGGGCGATGTGCGTTCGAGCTCGCATGTGATTGCATCCACCGCGCAGGAAATTGCAGCGGGTAATCACCAGCTCAATGACCGTACGGTGGAGCAGGCTCACACGTTGCAGGAGACCACATCGTCCATGCATGAATTGACCCAAATTGTGCGGCAAAGTGCGCTCAGCACCCAGGAAGCCAATCAGCTGGCAGCCTCTGCGTCCAACGTTGCGGTGCGGGGTGGCGCAGTGGTGTCGCAAGTGGTGGACACCATGGGCGCCATTCACGCATCCTCCAAGAAGATTGCCGACATCATTGGTGTGATTGATGGCATTGCGTTTCAGACGAATATTTTGGCGCTCAACGCCGCAGTGGAAGCCGCCCGTGCGGGTGAGCAGGGACGGGGTTTTGCGGTGGTTGCATCCGAGGTGCGCAGCCTGGCGCAACGCTCCGCAACCGCAGCGAAAGAAATCAAAGGCCTGATTGACGTGTCCGTGGCCAACGTGGAAAACGGCAGCCGCCTGGTCGGCCAGGCGGGCACCACCATGACCGAGGTGGTGGAGAGCGTCAAGCGGGTGACCACCATCATGGCAGAAATTACTGCCTCCAATCACAACCAGAATGCCAGTATTGAGCGGGTCAACCAATCCATCAACCGCATGGATGAAGTGACGCAGCAAAATGCAGCCATGGTTGAAGAGGCGGCCAGTGCCGCGCAGTCCATGCACAACGAGGCAGATCACCTGGGTGGTGCCATCAGTGTGTTCAAGTTGGGTAACAGTGATGATGTGGGCGCATCCGCGTCGTATTCGGTCAAGGCATTGGGCCACCGCGGGTAACTGATTTTTTGCAATTTTTTTGGAGAGAAGCGATGACATTTGGTAAGCAGCTGAAAGCATGGATTCCTGTCGGTGCGTTGGCAATGGCCTGTGCCGTGCCGTCGTGGGCAGCGGAGATTAGCGGTGTCAAGTTCGAAGACACTGCCACCGTGGGCGGGAAGTCGTTGGTGCTTAACGGTCTGGGCATGCGTCAGATCGTCATCGTCAAGGTCTATGCCGCTGGCTTGTATTTGACTGAGAAAAAGACCAGTTCTGCAGACGTTCAGGCGCTCACCACTCCCAAGCGCATTGCCCTGAATATGCAGCGCGAGGTCAATAGCGATGAGTTCGGTCAACTGTTCATCACCTCCATGAACAAGAATTCGACCAAAGAGGAAAAGGCCAAGGTCATCAACCAGACCGTCAAGTTTGGTGAAATGTTTGCCAGCATGGACAAAGTCAAAAAAGGCGATGTGATCACGCTGGACTGGGTTCCGGGCACTGGCACCGTAAGTTCTCTCAATGGCAAACAGATTGGTGAAACGATGCCCGACATTGCCTTTTTTAACGCGGTACTGCGCATCTGGCTGGGTGACAACCCGGTTCAAGGTGACTTGAAGCGCGGTTTGTTGGGCGAGAAGTAGTCTTAACCAGGCTCTGTTCATGCCGCCACGCATAATCGCGGCATGAAAAAAACATTCCAACTAGCCATCGAAGGCAAAAACCGCGACCGTGTTCTTGACGCCGTCAAACACGAGGTGCGCAAGTGTGTTCGCCGCGAGAGACGACGTGCCTTACCCGATGGCGTGGACTACTGGGACTTTGACTGCCGCTTTGGGCCCACGGAAACCGATGCCGTAGTGGTTCATTTCGCCACACTCACCGAACGCATGGACGCTGCGGCTGCAAGCGGTGCAAGTCAGTTTTATGTGGAAATACTGGCATCGCACGGCCGCCGACAGCAGCGGCCCAAGCTTGAAAATCAGGACTGACTTCACAAAGCGTGCACGGACCGCTTTCAGGGAGTGCCGTTACGACTGGCCGCTGCGCGCAGTTTGTCTTTTTTGCTGGGGCGTTTGCCTTTGATGCCGCCGTTGCCCGGTGCTGTTTGCGGTGTTATGGGGGTCGGG
>DAOQRI010000143.1:0-6525 GCA_035355475.1 Rhodoferax sp.
CCCGATCAACCCCTCCACTGGCCGTGGCATCGTCGCGCGCAGCCAGGCCATGGCCATTGGAGAGGTTGTTCGGGGCGCCATCCAACCTATTGCCGGGGCATTGGCAGACCGGCATGGACCGCGCGGTGTGTTGCTGGGGGGCGTGTTGCTGATGGCGTTGGCTTCGGCCATCACACCACTCATGACCAGTGGCATGGGCCTGGCCATCACGTTGGGGGTTATGTCGGCGGCGGGTGCCGGTGCTGCAAGTTTTTCGGTGTTGATCGGAGCGGCAGCGCAGCGCATGCCAGCCGAAGCTCGGGGTACAGCTTCGGGAGTGATCAATGCAGGGGGATCATTCGGCCAGTTCGTGTTTGCACCCGTCGTCCAGAAGCTAATCCAGAACGTGGGCTGGATGGGTTCGATGTGGGCCACGGCTGTGCTTACGCTGGCTGCCCTGCCACTGGTAGGCAGGCTGACGGCCAAGACCCATGCGGCACAGGTGCATCCTGAGCCGGACACGGGTCTGCGGCAAGCAATTAAGACCGCTTTTGCCGACCGCAGTTATTGGCTATTGCATGCGGGTTTTTTTACGTGTGGCTTTCATCTCGCCTTCCTGGTGACACATTTGCCGGGTGAGGTCGACCTGTGCGGTTTGCCGCCTACTGTGGCCAGCTGGTCGCTGGCTATCATCGGTTTGGCCAACATCTTTGGGAGTCTGTATGCCGGTTCGGCGGTGACCAAATTCCGCAGCAAGCACGTGTTGGCCTGGATGTACGGTTCGCGAGCGGTGTTGGTTATTGCATACCTACTGCTTCCCAAAACTGAGTGGACCTTCTACGCATTTGCCGCCGGACTTGGTTTCACTTGGCTGGCCACGGTGCCGCCCACGGCCACCTTGGTCAGCAAACTGTTCGGCGCACGCTATCTCGCCACACTGTTTGGCATGACGCTGCTTTCACACCAGATCGGTGGCTTCATGGGCGCTTGGCTGGGTGGCTTGGCGATCGCCCATTTCGGCGACTACAACTGGATGTGGTACGCAGACATCATGCTCGCCGCCGGAGCGGCGCTGGTCAACCTGCCGATACGTGAGGCTCCAGTGGTGGGCACGCGCATGGCTTGAGCAGAAATCTGAACGCTACCGATGGAAGTAGGGGCTGTTGTTCCGACTGCTTTGGCCTATTTGTACGAACTATACGTATCTCAAATGCCGGCGTGATCAAAGATCATGCAAGTGGTCGTGGCGTGGGCATAGAGTTTCCCATCCGGACCCACAATGCGCCCCTCAGCCGTGGCGACTTGGCGCCCACCATGAATCACCTTGCCCTCAGCACGAACCAGTGGCACTGAATCCGTGAGCGGACGCAGCATGTTGACCTTCAATTCGAGCGTTGTGTAACCCCTTCCCGCTGGTAAGGTCGTATGCACGGCGCAACCCACCGCTGAGTCCAGTAAGGTACAAAACCAGCCTCCGTGCACCGTTCCCAAAGGGTTGTAGTGCCGAAGTTGGGGTTTGCCTTGAAAGATGGCAACACCTGGTTCCATGTGAACCGGGATGAAATCCAGCGAATCGCCTATGGGCGCGGGCGGCAGCGCTCCTGCGAATATTGCCTCAAACACCTCCATTCCCGTCATTCCAAAGACCTGTCTCCGTGGCGCAACGCCAGGTGCGAGCAAGCGTGCACGCACAGTGAGCTCTTTTTCCTTCCAGCTGGTAAGTGTCTGATCTGCCGTCATCAAAGCGTCCTATTTAGTTGTATCTACAAAGGTTGCAGGTACAATATATATCATGAAAAACGCTTCCAAGCCACAGGGCTGCACCAACCTGAAGTTGCGCCAACTGGGACGCATGGTGACGCGGCACTACGACCACTACATGTCCGAAGTCGGCTTGAAGAACACGCAGTACGCGTTGCTTTCACATGTCGTCAAACTCGGGCCGATTCGCCCAGGCGACCTCGCCAAGCGCATGCAAATGGACGCTTCAACATTGACCCGCAATCTCCAGCCAATGGCGGCTCAGGGATGGCTGAGAGTCGGTGCCGGTGAGAACGCTCGAAGTCGTCTGGTCGAAGCAACCGCTGCGGGTCATGCCATACGTGCCGAGGGGCAGCGCGCGTGGAAAGCAGCCCAACTAGCTCTTAACGAACGACTAGGCATGGAGTGCGTCTTGGCGTTGCACGACTTGCTCGATACCTGTATCGCGTCCCTTGATGAGGAGACCAGCGATGCAACAACTCACTGAGCCCCCAAACCTGCTGACCGGTCATCTGCTGCTATTGCTGGCAGGTCTTGCCGCGCTGGGATCTCTGGCCACAAACATCATCCTTCCTGCCTTTCCAACTATGGCAGGAGATCTGGGTACTTCGGTGAAGGACCTGAGTGCAACACTTGCCAGTTTCTTTGTCGCCTTTGCCGTAGGGCAGCTTTTCGTGGGACCTTTGTCTGACCGCTTTGGGCGCAAATGGTTGGTGATGAGCGGGCTGATGGTCTTTGTCGCAGGCAGCGTCTTGTGCGCATTGGCAGACAACTTGTCGCAACTCATCGTCGGCCGCATCGTGCAAGCACTTGGGGTGTGCGCCACCTCTGTGTTGTCGCGCGCGATTGCGCGTGACCTGTTCGAGGGTGAAACGCTGGCCCGTGCGTTGTCGTTGATCATGGTGGCCATGGCCGCAGCGCCCGGGTTTTCTCCATTGCTGGGTGGCGCACTGAACAGCGTGCTGGGCTGGCGATCCACGTTTGGTGTGGTCGCGATACTGGCGGTACTGCTGGGGATTCGCTATTGGAGCCAGCTGGGAGAAACGCATAGTGCCGATAAGCGCGCACCGATCTCCATAACCGCCATCTTGAAGACCTATGGCCTATTGCTGGGGGATCGCCGCTTCATTGCACCGGCGTTGTCGGTCAGCCTGGTCATCGGCTCGCTGTACATGTTCTTTGCCATGGCACCGGCCATTCTGATGACCGGCTTTGGCTTTGCGCCGCTGGGGCTTTCACTGTTCTTCGCCTCCACCGTCTTTGTGGTGTTCGGCGCAGGAATTTTGGCACCTAAACTGGCACACAGATGGGGCCAGATTCGGGCAGCGCGCGCGGGCATCCTGATTGCGCTGGCCGGGAGCATCGCCTTGCTGCTCGGCTGGGAAGACGTCTACTACTTCTCGTTTGCGATCACGGTGTTTCTGCTGGGCATGGGGCTGATTAACCCGCTGGGCACCGCCATCACATTGCAACCTTTCGGGCAAAAGGCGGGAGCGGCATCCGCACTGCTTGGTTTCCTGCAAATGGGCTGCGCAGCCATCGCCATTGGTATTGCAGCCTCCCTGTCGGTGCCGGTGTATACGGCGTTCTGCATCGTACTGGCTGCAAATCTGGGCTTATCGCTTCTGGCGTTTTGGGGTGCAATCGCTCATCGACCCAACAGTGGCAGCTGAGAACTCGCAGATGTGTCCGGCTTCAGGCCGCCCACATGCATTTCTCGTCAAAGCATAAATCGCCAGTTGCACGATTGAATAAACTTTGATATGATAAGCATCATGCGAAAGAATGACACCCAATCCCGAAGCTCCACCAAAGAAGCCTCCCACGAGCGCATCGTCGGTGCTGCTGCGCGTGCGATACGCCGCAGTGGTTACAACGGTACCGGCGTCGCCGACATCATGAAAGAAGCGGGTCTGACACATGGGGCCTTTTACGCCCATTTCGCATCCCGTGAAGCTATGCTGGCCGAAGCGGCAGACCGTGCGGGTGCCGAATCCAATGCCGCTGCGGCGAGTGTCATCGCGGCAGTGCCACCCGAGCAGGCGCTACAGGCGCTCATGCAGGCCTATCTCTCCAAGCAACATCTGGAGAGTATTGAGACCGGTTGCCCGATTTCAGCGCTGGGCTCTGAAATGCCCCGCCAATCGCCTGAGGTGCGCCTTGCCGCCACGCGCCGCATCAAAGAGATGATTGATCTGGTCGCCCGCCAGTTGCCTGACTGGGGACAACCCGCCGCACACGAGCGTGCGCTGGTGACCGTGGCCACGATGGTGGGCACCTTGATGCTGGCCCGTGCTGTTAATGACCCAGCCTTGTCTGACGCGCTATGCAATGCAACATTGAAGAGCCTGGCGCTGCCCGCCATCACATCTGCCGACTGACCTTTTTTTGCCCATTAATATGACGACCATCATGTGAAAGTCTCTGATAGCACTAGCCCTTGGGTTGCGCCCCAACCACTTTTAAAAATAGGAAAAACCATGAAAGCATTTACCGTTGATCGTTATGGAAAAAAGAGCACGCTGACTCTTGCCGACGTTCCCATGCCTGAGCTGCGCGATGACGAGGTCCTGGTCGAGGTACATGCTGCTGGCGTGAATCTACTGGATGCCAAACTACGCAATGGAGAGTTCAAACTCATCCTCCCTTACCGCACACCGTTTGTTCTGGGGCACGACGTAGCCGGAAAGGTCGTCAAGGTCGGGGGGAGCGTGCGGCATTTCAAACTTGGCGACGAGGTCTATTCCCGGCCGGATGATTTCCGGATTGGAACGTTCGCAGAATTTGTTCCTGTCAAGGAAACGTCCCTGGCGCTCAAGCCCAAGAATCTCACCATGGAAGAGGCTGCATCCCTTCCGCTGGTCGCTTTGACGGCTTGGCAGGCACTGGTCGAGAAAGCCCGGCTGAAGCGGGGGCAGAAGGTCTTCATTCAGGCTGGCTCTGGTGGCGTGGGTACGTTTGCCATCCAGTTGGCCAAACATCTGGGCGCAACCGTTGCAACCACGACGAGCACAGGCAATGTGGCGTGGGTGAAAGGTCTGGGGGCTGATGTCGTCATTGATTATAAAAAAGACGATTTTGAAAAAGTGCTGAACGGCTGCGACGTGGTTCTGAACAGCCAGGATGGCAAAACGCTGGAGAAGTCTCTCGGTGTACTCCAGCCGGGTGGCAAACTCATTTCCATTTCCGGCCCCCCAGACCCCGTGTTTGCAGAAGAAATCAAGGCCCCTTGGTTTGTGAAGCAAGTTATGCGCGTACTGAGTTTTGGCACCCGCAGAAATGCCAAGCGCCTCAATGTGGGCTATTCATTCCTGTTCATGAAAGCCAGCGGAAGCCAGTTGCGACAAATCACGCCGTTGATTGAGTCGGGTGCCATCCGCCCGGTCGTCGACAAGGTCTTCCCGTTTGAGGCCACCAACGAGGCCTTGGCCTACGTCGAAAGCGGCCGCGCCAAAGGCAAGGTAGTTATCAAGGTTCGTTGAGCCGTTGCCGACGCATTCCACGCATTGGCATGCCCAGAAATATGACGTCCATCATGCGAAATATCGCTTTAACCCCAGGAGCCCCCATGAAAATCGAAAATTCTGTTGTTCTTATTACCGGCGCCAACCGTGGCATCGGTCTAGCCTTTGCGCGCGCTTTGCTCGCCCGTGGCGCACGCAAGGTCTACGCTGCCGCGCGCAATCCCGTCACCGTTACTTTGCCGGGTGTCGAAGCTTTGCAGCTCGATGTCACTAAGCCGGATGAGATCGCAGCCGCTGTTCAGCGCACATCGGATGTGACCTTGCTGATCAACAACGCGGGCATTGCCCAGCCTGGCGGATTTCTGGCCGAGGACAGCGATGCCGTAACACGCCGCATCTTTGAGACTAACGTCTTTGGCGTACTGAACATCAGCAAGGCCTTCGCTCCCGTGCTCAAAGCCAATGGTGGCGGCGCGCTGCTCAATGTGTTGTCGGTTGCGTCGTGGGTCAACGGCGGTGAGCTGGCGGCCTATTCGGCCAGCAAATCGGCCGCTTGGTCGGTGACCAACGCGCTGCGCCACGAGCTGGCTGCGCAGAAAACCCAGGTGCTGGGCCTGCACATGGCCTACGTGGATACCGATTTGACGCGCGGCTTTGACGTCCTCAAGAGCAGCGCCGAAGACATCGTCCAGCGCGCGCTCGACGGCTTGGAAGCAGGCGCCGATGAAGTGCTGGGCGATGTCTTGACCCAGCAGATCCGTCAAGGCCTCGCGGCACCCCGGCCGGTCTACCTGCCCCAAGCCAACTGACCACAGACCCTCCACCCAATGCAACCATTTCCAAACTGAAAGAACCTGACCATGAAAACCGATGCAATTCAACACTTCCTGAAATCCACTTTACTGGGGTTCACCGTAGCTACCGCTTTCTTTTCCGCTGCGGCTGGGGCGGCAGATACGGTGCCTGCCGTAGCGCAGAAAACCCTTACTGCGTCAAATCAAACGACGGGGGATACTTGGAAGAGTGTGGCCACGCAAACCATTGCGGCAGGTGACGTTACCTACGCGTACCGTGAGATGGGCAAGAAAAATGGCGGCACACCCGTGGTGTTTCTGGTTCACCTGGCAGCTGTGCTGGACAACTGGGACCCGCGCGTCATGGACGGCATTGCCGCCAAGCACCATGTGATTGCGTTTGACAACCGTGGCATCGGCGCATCCAGCGGGTCACCGGCGAATTCAATGGAGCAAATGGCTGACGACGCCATTACCTTCATCAAGGCCATGGGGCTCAAGCAGGTTGACCTTTTGGGGTTTTCCAT
>DAOQRI010000144.1:0-6522 GCA_035355475.1 Rhodoferax sp.
GGCGTGCTGATTCGCTCGCGTTCAAAAAGATCGACAGCCTGTGGCGGGGCAATACTTTGGTGGAGTTGATTGCGCTGATCGAAAGCAAGGTTTTCGCAACGGTGCTGATTGCAGCAGCCTTTCCAGATCAAAACCGCATCACAAGCGATGGCAGGCAATATTGGCGGCGTTCGCCGAGCGAGAGCTGGCAGTTGGTGCCGCTGGATCTGCGCGCGGAATTGATTCAGCGTGGCATTGTAGTGAACGTGGTGGAGTCGGATGCGATGCGGCTTTTATTGTCTTCGTCATTCATGTCGGTTGCGGGCGTTTGGATGTGTGATGCGCAAAGCAATGCCGACCTGGAAGCCATCGTCGCGTTTGGCAGCCGTGCGATCGGGCCCGTGTTGTGGTGTGGCACCGCCGGACTGGCCGGAGCGCTTGGGGACGCATTTGATGGGAGTTTGCAACAAATGCTCCCCACTCGCATCGACCGGCCAGTCACCGCCATCGTTGGCACCCAACATCCCGTCAGTCGGGCGCAGGTCGAGGCGATTGAGGCGGGCGAAGACGTGTCTGTTCTCAAGATTGGTATCTATAGATCGTTATGGGACACCCTGATCGCGCACGCAGTGGCGCAAGCAGCGACGGGTCACCCCGTCGTACTCTGGTTTACACCGGATATCAAGCTTGACTCTGATCAGGCTGAAGCGGCAATGAACGATTTTCTGCAAAGACTGGTTGCGCGATACCGGCCGCCGGGTCCGTTGCTCGTTACGGGCGGCGAGACCTTATTTCGCCTATGCCGGGCCACTGGCGCAACGCGGCTGCTGACTGGCATGGAGGTCGCACCCGGCGTCGCGACTGGGTCATTCGTCGACGGGCTTTGGGGCGGGATATCGTTTGTCTCCAAGTCAGGGGCATTCGGCAAACCTGATTTTTTTACTGAATTTCTGCTTAAAGGCTCGATATGACGGCGACTATTGGCATCACACTTGGCGATCCAGCGGGCATTGGGCCGGAGATTGCACTCGCGGCCGCCATAGAACTCACCGAGAGGCGCAATCTGGATGTAAAACTGGTGTTCATTGGCGTGGAGAAAAGTCTCGATTTGGCTGCGAAGACGCTCCATCTCAACAACGGCTGGAAAGCCGCTGTGCCCAAGGTAGTTTTTGTGCCGGTCAGCGACGGCAATGAAGTCTTTACAGTGGGGCAGTGGTCGGCCGTTACCGGCAAAGTTGCAGCGCATACGCTTGAAGAGGCCGTCAGGCTAGCAACAAGCGGCAGAATCGACGCCATCGCCACTGCACCCGTCAGCAAAGAAGCTGTTAACGCCGCAGGCATTCCATTTACCGGGCACACCGAGATGCTCGCCAAGCTCACCGGCACATCGGGCACGGTGATGATGCTCGCCCATGGCAAGCTGCGTGTCAGCCATATCTCGACGCACGTTGCACTGTCCAGAGCTGCGCAATACATCACACCCGAACGTGTCCGTCGCGTTGTTACGCTGACATGCGAGGCGATTCAAAAAACCGGCATCAAGAATCCAAAGATCGCGATCGCGGGGTTCAATCCCCATGCGGGCGAGGGCGGCCTGATCGGAACCGAGGATGCCGATGTGCTAGTCCCGATGGTGGCGACGCTGCGCGCGGAGGGCTTCAATGTGGAGGGCCCCATCCCCGGTGACACCGTGTTCGTCAAGGCGGTCGCGGGTCTTTACGATGCAGTGATAGCGATGTATCACGATCAGGGTCACATTCCGGTCAAACTGCTCGGCTTTTCCGTCAACGACAAGAACGAATGGGTAAATCTCTCAGGCGTGAATGTGACGCTGGGGCTGCCGATCATCCGTACCTCGGTCGACCACGGAACCGCTTTCGACATTGCCGGAACGGGGACTGCCAGTTCCCAGAGCATGATCGAGGCGATTGAATTCGCACTGATGATGCTGAAAACCAAGGACTGATGCCGGCCTTTTGAAGGAACTGACCCAAAGCACCCAGATCGGCATGTATATGCTGGCCAGCATGCCGACATTGGTCGCGATTTTGGTCCGGCGCACATCAGTAATGATAGTTATTTGCTGAGTTCGACACCTATCTCCACTACTTGAGAAAACCCATGAATCAAAAAATTGGAATCATCGGCCTGGGCGCCATGGGCAGAGGCATGGCCACCTCGCTACGCCGTGCCGGCTACCAGGTGCATATCTGTGACGTGCGGACCGATGCGGTACAGGCGTTTGCAGCGGAAGGGGGAGTGGCCTGCGCCAATCCTGCAGAAGTGGCCGCGCAATGTGAAGTGGTTGTCAGTGTTGTGGTGAACGCGGCGCAAACCGAGGCTGTGCTGTTTGGTGAGGGTGGCGCAGCGGCTGCACTTCGCCACGGCAGTGTGTTTGTGATGTGCTCTACCGTGGACCCCAACTGGTCTATCGCCCTGGAATCCCGCCTGGCAAAACAGGGCATCCTGTACCTGGACGCGCCGATTTCAGGCGGTGCTGCCAAGGCGGCGTCAGGCCAGATGACCATGATGACGGCGGGAAGTGCAGCTGCATACGCCAAGGTCGGCGCAGCGCTGGACGCTATGGCCGCAAAGGTTTACCGCCTTGGGGAGAAAGCCGGAGCAGGCAGCAAAGTAAAAATCATCAACCAGTTGCTGGCCGGTGTTCATATTGCCGCCGCTGCCGAAGCGATGGCGCTTGGCATCCGTGAAGGTGTTGATGCCAAGGACATTTATGAAGTCATTACCAACAGTGCCGGCAACAGTTGGATGTTTGAAAACCGCATGGCCCATGTGCTGGAGGGTGACTACACGCCTTTGTCAGCCGTAGACATCTTCGTTAAGGATCTGGGCCTAGTGCTAGACACTGCACGTTCCAGCAAGTTCCCATTGCCGCTTTCGGCTACGGCGCATCAGATGTTCATGCAGGCGTCGAGCGCGGGCCATGGTCGCGCAGACGACTCTGCGGTGATCAAGATCTTTCCTGGCATCACCCTGCCAGAAAGGCGGCAGGAATAATCACCATGCAAGTACTTGTCACTGGCGGTGCCGGATTTTTGGGGCAACGCCTTGCACGAACCATGTTAGAGATGGGGGGGCTCAACCTCGCAGGTGGGGGTGAGCGGGCAATATCCACGCTTGTCCTTACCGATTTGGTAGCTCCGGAGCAGCAGTTGATGGACGATGCCCGCGTCCGTTTTTTCGCGGGTGACCTCAATACTGTGCTGGCACTAACACCCAGCTTGGTAAGCGAGTCACACCTGATTGTCCACCTGGCAGCAGCTGTAAGCGGGGACTGCGAGGCAGATCTGGATCTGGGGCTGCACAGCAACCTCGACGCCACACTGGCCTTGCTACAGGCTGCACGACATGGAGACAGATGCCCTGTGTTTGTGTATGCAAGCTCGGTGGCAGTTTTCGGTGCCATGTCAGGGCTCCCATTACCCCCGGCGATTGAAGACAACACCCTGCCTGCGCCCCAAAGCAGTTACGGAATCCAAAAATTCACGGGTGAGCAGTTGGTCGCTGACTTCACGCGGCGCGGACTGGTGGATGGACGCAACGTGCGCCTGATGACAGTGGCCGTGCGTCCAGGAAGGCCTAACGGCGCCGCTTCCGGCTTTCTCAGCGGCATGGTGCGTGAGCCCTTGGCTGGCCTGCGTGCGGTTGTGCCTGTGCCGCCCGAGACTCGGGTGGCCCTGGCAACTCCGACCAACACGATCGCTGGCCTGCTGTGCGCGATGCAGTCGACACAGCGGCAGTGGGGACCGCGTACCGCGGTCAATCTGCCTGCGCTCAGCACCACCGTTGGCGAAATGGCTGAAGCGCTGGTACGGGCTGCTGGTACTGAAGCTGCCCAATTGCTGGACTGGAGCCTGGACGCCCGCATCACATCGATTGTGGGTGGCTGGCCCAGCCGCTTCCATGCTCAGCGGGCTCACGACCTCGGCCTGCGGGCCGATAGCTCGGTGGATGCCCTGTTGCAAGAATACATAGAAACAGTGAGGCCAATCAAATGACCAGCCGTCCTGTCTTGGGTTGCATTGCAGATGACTTCACCGGTGCAACCGACCTCGCCAACAACCTGGTACGCAGTGGTATGCGTGCGGTGCAAACCATCGGCGTCCCGTCCGACGCAGCAGCACCCATAGACGCCGATGTGATTGTGGTCGCGCTTAAGTCCCGCACCATTCCTGCCACCGCGGCGGTGGAGCAGTCCTTGAGTGCGCTGCGCTGGCTGCAGTCTCAGGGGGTGGAGCAAGTCTATTTCAAGTATTGCTCCACCTTTGACTCCACACCCGAGGGCAATATTGGGCCGGTAACGGAAGCACTGCTGGATGCCTTGCAGGGCCCGGACCATGGGTTCACCATTGTTTGCCCCGCGTTCCCAGAGAACCAGCGTACGGTGTTCAAGGGCCATCTCTTTGTGGGTGACTTGTTGCTGAGCGACAGCGGCATGCGACATCATCCGCTAACCCCGATGACCGATGCGAATCTGGTGCGTGTGATGCAATCCCAGACACGGCGCAAAGTCGATCTGGTGCCCTACGGAATTGTCGGTCAGGGTGCCGCCGTCATTTCCGCACGCTTCACAGCACTGCAAGCCCAGGGTGTGGGAGTTGCCGTTGTTGATGCGATCACCAATTCCGATCTGATGGAAATTGGAAAGGCGCTTGCTGGCATGCCACTGGTCACGGCTGGATCAGGTGTTGCCATTGGCCTACCGCAAAACTGGAGCTCCCGTGCCGACCGGGCAGGCGTCAGTGCCGACGCTTTGCCAGTGGCAACTGGGCTGCGTGCCGTCCTGTCGGGCAGTTGCTCACAAGCGACAAACGGGCAGGTGCTCGATTTCAGGCAACAGGGTCGTCCCGCCTTTGCCATTGATCCTCTCGCAATTGCCGCTGGGGACGATGTGGTCGCCAGTGCCCTTGCCTGGGCCGGGCCGCTGCTGTCAAACGGCCCGGTCCTGATCTACACCACCGCCGAATCCAGTGCGGTGCAAGCGGTGCAGGCCAAGCTGGGTGTGGCTCGAGCAGGCGAATTGGTGGAGGAGACGCTTTCGCATATTGCGGTGGGCTTGGTTGACCTGGGCGTACACCAACTTGTGGTGGCAGGCGGGGAGACTTCAGGCGCCGTTGTGCAGGCATTGGGTGTGCAGCGCATGGCGATCGGACCGCAAATTGACTCCGGTGTTCCATGGACCGCTGCGCAAACGGCGCAATGGCCCGAGAGGACCTTGCACCTTGCGTTAAAGTCCGGTAACTTTGGTACTGTCGACTTCTTTACCAAAGCCTTCAGTTTGTTGAAGACGCCGTCATGACCAGTGCCTTGCGCGAAGAGATCTGCCGTGTGGGTGCATCACTATATGCACGAGGCTATGTGCATGCCACAGCCGGCAACATCAGTGTGCGTACTGATGAGGGTTACATCATCACACCAACGGACGCCTGCCTGGGCAATCTGGACCCAGCCAAGCTCGCCATTGTGAATGCAGCTGGTGAGCAGACCTCAGGCGACAAAGCCTCTAAAACGTTGACATTGCATCGCGAGATCTATAGGAGCGATCCGGATGCACGCTGCGTGATTCACACCCATTCCACCCATTTGGTGGCACTGACGTTGTTGGGAGTGTGGTCGCAGGATGATATTCTGCCGCCCATTACGCCGTACTACGTGATGAAGGTCGGCCATGTTCCGGTGATTCCCTATTGTCGGCCTGGGGATCCTGCTGTTGGGGCCTTGGTCGCCACGTGCATAAGCGCGATGCGTAACAAGGGCACGCCAATTCGTGCAGTCATGCTTGAACGGCTGGGCCCCAATGTCTGGCATACCAATCCTGCGAACGCGAGTGCAGTCCTTGAGGAACTAGAAGAAACCGCACGTCTGTATCTGCTCGCTCGCCCGCAGGCACTGTCAGATGACCAGCTAAACGCACTCAAAACTCACTTTGGTTCCCACTGGTAGCAAGTGAATAGCCCTGGGATTTGAGGAAGCTCCAACTCTCAAGAGAACGGAGCCATGATCAAGTCAACCAAGTTTTCATCCGGTCTCCGGAAGGTGCCGCATGGTTGGTACAAGAGGACTGGGGCAGTACTCCTCACTGTGGGCGACTACAGAATCCATAGCCCCCAGTATTGACCGCATCTGCTCGCTTGTGTTTGCCGATTGAGTTTTTTTGACCAAAGCGGAGTATCCAAGCCGTCATTCATTCTGCTGTTTTGCTAGCCAATCCTTGGAGATTGGAAACCCGCCGAAACCTTCACATGTTTCAACAGCACGGAGTGCGCTAACCAGAGCACTAACTAAAGCGGCGCTAACCTTGGTATCAGCTTTTTTGCTGGATACCTCCGTGGATACCGAGGCTCTGGATACCAGCGCATCGGCCTCGACGACGGGGCTTTCGGTTGCTGAAGAAGTGTTGGAATCGGTCTTGGAAACCGCAGCTCTGGCAACCTTGGAATCAGCCTTTGCCCAAATTTTTCCCTTCAAGTCGCGGGCCCAGCGTTACTTCGTAGGGGATCTGGGCATTGGTTGGCGATTTCT
>DAOQRI010000145.1:0-6436 GCA_035355475.1 Rhodoferax sp.
GAGACTCCGCCTCGATCGCATCGGCCGTTGTTGTGAAGAAACGGTTGGTGACGTCCCATAGCCGGCTGGAAGTAATGCGGTTGTTCCCGCCACCGTTCTTCAAGTCTGCAATGAGCGGAGTGGACGGCTTCCACATGGCTGGCGTGGTTGGTACACCTCGCTGCATCAAGTAGTGATCCAGAGCGACCTTTGCCAGCGGGGGTAATGCTACTTTTCCCGCCTTGCTGCCCTTGCCAACCAACTTGAGCCAATGGTCTCCATGGGCATCCGTTTCGATCTGTCCCAGGGTCGCTCCCACAAACTCGCTTGAGCGTAGACCAGTGGCATATGCGAAGTCCAAAACAAAGCGCAGACGTTGGGCTGCAGGTAGCTTCCATCCGTATGACCACTCCAGCCCATTGGCAACGGCTCGAATGATGGCCCACTCTCCTTCGGAGAACACGCGTCCTTCGTCTACTGGAGAACTGCGGGCCCCCCCGCGCACCTTGATTCCGGCAAACGGGTTGGCCACTACATAGCGTTGTTCAATCAGCCAACGAAACATGGCCCCAATGACGGTCAAGGCATATGCCATGGAACGGGGTGACAAACCCGCGGCGAATGGTCGCCACTGTACAGAAAAACGCGTCTGGGGTGGCCCAACCCATCGGCTGCGTGGCGTGGGGTTGCGCAAGAACCCCCTGTAGGCCGTTGCATCCTCAGTGGTTAGCGACGACAGTGCACGGGCACGCTCCACAACGGCCCACAGAATCAGGCGTTCGGCTTCCTTGCGATAGGCCCGGTTTGTCGCGCTGGACTCGTGCAGTGCCAACCAGGCCTGTATCGCCTCATAGTCATTGTCGGCGCTAAGCGTGCAACTTGATGGCGGCCCACGGAATGTGCCTTGCGTGCCGTTGAGTTTTTCCGGCACTTTCAAGCGCTCCCAGGGAACAACGGTCTGTACCGTTTCGCTGACCATCAATTCCCGCGCGCGTTCGGTCAATTGCGGGTGGGCAGCAAAGAAGGCTTCGATCTGGCGCGCCCCTTTGGCACCCAGACCAGGAACCACCGTCCACCAGCGCCGCCGGCGAGGTACGCGCACCGTCAGTTGTGCAAGTGTCTTGATGTCTTGGGCGTATAGAGAATTGGTCGCACGCGTAGAAAGCCACAGACTCACGTCGTCGGTGATCTTGGGAGTCGGCTCTGGAGCAAGGCGCAATGCGTCAATAGCATGGGCAACGGTCCTCGCATGTTTAGCGCGCTCACTCTCCGTGTGGTCCAGCAGTATCACTAGATCAGCCCGGTGGCGCCGCCGCGCAATGCTGATTAGTTGACGGCGGATGCTTCCGATCATTCCCCGTGATGACTGCCCCGAGGTCTTCTGTGTTCCCAGGTAACGGGCTACGGATTCGTGCGATGAAAGGCCAGCGTACCAGCCACGCAAGGCCGCCAACTCGGATTCACCGGGGAAGGAATCCGGGCTTTCATCGTTTTCCAATTCTGGCGAGAGAGACATTGGCAGATTTTTCATGAATGCCAGTTAGGAGAATTGAGAGTACGACTGTGATAATAATGCTTATCGTGTGAGTTATTAGAATCTGCCAATAATTGGCGCTCAAAGCAAGCGCAATTTTCATCAATTTGAGTGTTGCTGATCCACGCGCAAAGTCACTGGGCCGCTCGCACACTTGCGCACTCGCCTATCTAACGTCCACGCATGTCAGCACCCGATTCGCACCGTCTGAGCATCCTCTCCAAATCCGAAATCCAAGAGCTTTATGGAATGCCGGTCTTCAACGAGGCCGACCGGTGGCGCTACTTTGACATGAGCCCGGTAGAAATGGCATCCGCTCAGACCAGAACACATGCATTAGGAATGTTCCAAACCCTCGAGCTGGGGTACTTCAAAGCAAAGCGGCAATTCTTCACCTTCCAAGTCATAGACGTGCAGGCCGATTTGCGCCATATCGCTGATCGGCACTTCTGGGGCATTGACACAAAAGAGTTGAAACTTCCCGTCGCAAAAACGCGCGCCAGAATTCAGCAAAACATTCTTGCACTGTGTGCCTATCAAGCCTTTGACGGTGCAGCCGCCACAGAATTGACCAGCAAACTGCTGCGTACGGCAGCCATATCGACCAAGCCCATCTACCTTCTGCGAGAAGCACTTCACCATCTTGAAACCCTGCGCGTTGTCGCTCCCAGCTACAGCACGTTGCAAGACCTTATTGGTGCGGTGTTGGAGCGCGAGAACGCGCGGGTCACGAAGATTATGGATGAGCACATGCCGGCGGATGTCAGAAAGACTTTGGACGATTTGCTTCAGGGCGATGATGACAACCTGCTCACCCTGAGCGCCATCAAGCGTGAACCCAAGAGCTTTGGCAACAAGGAGCTGCGGCAGGAGGTGGAGCGACGCCAATTCTTTTCTGAGGCACACCAATTTGCAGTCTCCTTCGTGCCGCGTGCAGGGCTGTCAAATGAAAGCGTCAAGTACTACGCCTCGTTGGTTCAGTTCTACACCCGGTACAAACTCAGGCGCATGGCGACGGCCAGTGCAAGACTCTTCCTGCTGTGCTTTTGCTTCCACCGGTTTCGCCAGATCAATGACAATTTGCTTGAAGCCTTCATCCATCTGGTCGGGCAGTTCGACAAACACGCCAAGATTGCTGCGAATGACGCCATGCATCTGGCAACCGCTGAGGCAACCACCAATTTGCTCGCCGCCGGGGAAGTGCTTGGCCTCTTTGTGGATGAGTCCATCGCCGACGATTGTCCGTTTTCCACCGTCAAGGCGCGGGCTTTTGAATTGCTGGACCCCAAGGCTTTCCCGTTTGTCGCTGACTACCTGCGAAACGTTAACTTTGATAGGGTTGCCTTCGAGTGGTCTTACTTGGCCAAGCTCTCCAGGGCCATCAAGCGCAACTTGCGTCATCTGTTTAAGGAACTCGATTTTTCAGGGCGTGTGGATGCGGCACCATTGATTAGCGCCATTACTGTCATGCAGGACATGTTTCGTCAGGACAAGTCACTGCGCCAGGCAGACGTCTCAAATTTCCCTGAGGCCATCATTGTGTCGGCGCTAAAAAGACACCTGTATATCGAGACCATCGAGGACGGAGAAAAGCGCAAGACACTCGACATGGATCGGTACGAATTTCTGGTCTACAGGCTTCTGCGCAATGCGCTGGAATCCGGCGACTTGTATGTCAATCACAGCAACGAGTTCCGCCAGTTTGAAGATGACCTAATCAGTAATGCCCGATGGGAGCACAAAGACGCTGTGCTGGCTGAGATCGGGCAGCCAGTTTTAATCACGCCCATCGAAGAGACGCTGGCGACTTTGCGCACCAAACTTGAAGACCGATTGGCAACCGTCAATCAGCGTGTGGCCGCCTGCCTCAACACCAACATCAAAGTCATGGGCCAAGGCGACAAGAAGCGTTGGTCCCTGATTTACCCCACTGCGCCAGAGACCAGCAATGCGCCGTTTTACAGCCAGTTGCCCGGGATCGCTGTTGCTGACCTGCTGCGCTTCGTGAACAAAGAGTCAAATTTTTTGGATGCCTTCGAGCATGTTGTGAATCGCGCCGTCAAGCACGCGCCGGATTTGCGCCAAATCTTGGCTTGCGTGGTGGCCTACGGCACCAACATGGGCTTGGGCAAAATGGCCGAGGTCTCGGGCTTGAGCCACGCATCGCTGATCACCACCGCACGCAGTTATCTGAGCCCGCACACCGTACACGCTGCCAATGACGCCATAAGTAATGCCACGGCCGAGCTGCCGGCATTCAAGCTCTTCAACATCCGCAATGAGCTGCATTCCAGCAGCGACGGCCAGCGCTTCGAGACCCAGATCAACACTTTCAATTCCCGTTATTCGCCCAAGTACTTCGGCTTGGACAAGGGGGTGAGCGCCTGCACCCTGGTTGCCAACCACGTGCCTATCAACGCCAAGATCATCGGCACCCACGAACATGAGAGCCATTTCGTATTCGATCTGCTCTACAACAACACGTCGGACATCAAGCCCACACGCCACTCGACCGATACGCATGGGGCCAACCAGGTCAATTTTCTGTGCTTATATGCCAGCGGGTACAGCTTTGCCCCGCGCTATAAGACCGTGCAGAAGAAAACCGCCTCCCTCGTCGGATTCAACCTGCCAAGTCAGTATCCGCCAGACATGCTGATTCGACCAAGCAATAAGGTCGACGAAGATTTGATCATCAGCGAATGGCCCAATGTCCAGCGCATCTTGGCGTCGCTCGCGCAAAAGGACACAACCCAGGCAACCGTCGTACGCAAACTAAGCAGCTACGCCAGGCAAAACAACACCAAAAAGGCCTTGTGGGAGTTGGACAACATCCTTCGCACCATCTACATACTGGACTTCATTGACGATGTCGAGTTGCGTCAGAGCGTACAAAAGGCGCTCAACCGGGGCGAGGCCTATCACCGGTTCCGCCGGGCGGTCTCATTCATCAATGGCGGCAAGTTCAAGGTTCAGACGGAAACCGAGCAGCAAGTCTGGAACGATTGCGCCAGGCTGATTGCCAATGCGGTCATCTACTACAACACGGCCTTGCTGTCCAAAGTGTACGAACAGAAGGTGGCGGCGGGAGACCTGGACGCCATCGCTTTCATTCAGGGCATGTCGCCGGTGGCGTGGCAGCACGTGAACATGTTTGGGTCGTTCGAATTCAGCGATGAAGATCCCGACATTGACATGGATGCTTTGGCAGCCCAGTATGCGGACTCAGTGTTTTGGAGCAATGCCACGCATCCCGGCCAGGGGGACCTTTTCGACTGAGCCTTTGTACGACCATCAAAATGGTGGTCATACTCCGATAATTTAGCGTGCCTGCAGGGTGTGAATATTGCATTCGGTATCACCTGGTGCTACACTATGCCATGTCATCCAATGCGTCAAACCGCGCCTTCAAGACCGCCAGATTCTCCAAGGATTCAAAAAAGGCCAAGATTAAAGACGTTGAGCTTTGTTTGGCCATACAGCAGGTTCTGTTGGGGCAGGTAGATGACTTGGGTGGCGGTGTTTTCAAGAAGAGGCTCAACAGCAACCTGCACCGGTCAATCATTTTGGCTAAAGGTGGCAAGTATTGGGTCTACGAGTACCTGTTCGCCAAGAAGGACCGCGCAAACATTGAGAACGATGAATTACTTGCCTTTCGCCTGCTGGCCAACAGCTATGCGGGGTTGACAGAACAGCAGGTTAGTCAGTTACTTGTTAACGGAGACTTTGTGGAGATTTGCCATGACGACAAAAAAGAAATTCAAAAGTGATGCCTTTGCTGCAATCCATGCCTCTGCTGCTGCGTTGCAAAAGGTCGGTGCCATTGACCAAACCACGATGCGCCAGTTTGATGAGACCTGCCTGGCTGTGCCTACAACTCTGGCCCCAACCCAGATCAAAAATATTCGTGAACAGGCACATGTCAGCCAACCCGTCTTTGCACGCTACCTCAATACCAGCGAATCCACTGTGCAAAAGTGGGAGTCCGGCAGCAAACAACCCAGTGGCATGGCGCTCAAGTTATTGGCGGTAGTTCAGAAACACGGACTGGGTGTACTTGCCTGAATTTTGTATGGCAGCAGTGCCGCGTTTTCGGTCTTAGAAGTTTTCGGTCTGCCTGCACCATTGCAGACTTTGGCAACCGAGATTCGAATGGCTGCAATGTGACGCGCAGTGCGTCAAAGAGGGCACCCGCCATGAGCCATGAGCCGACGCCCGAAACAGTTGCCCTACAGCGGTCGGTGGGCTATTTGAAACGGATTGCCAGCCGCTCCAGGTTCCATGGCTACTGTGGTCACCTCCCACACTTGTGGGGAGAATACGGAGCCTTTGCCTGTCAGAATTGCGAGAAGAGAAGCTTGGCATCTTATTGGGAATAGCAGCGTATAGTCAGCCGTAAACATTACACTTTCTAGCTGAGCAGCGGACTGCCGCAGCATGATTGAGGCACCTGAAAAACGAAGGAGAGTTCAATGGAAACCACCCGCCTCGATCTCAGTCATTTGTTCCGACAACTTGGGATGTCCGGTGATCCCCGTGCTATTGATGCATTCATTTCAGGGCATCGGCTTCAATCTGGCGTATCACTGTGCCAGGCGTCATTTTGGAACGAAGCACAGGCAACATTCTTATCGTCCGCCATTGCGGACGATTCCGACTGGTCTGAAGCTGTCGACGAGCTCGCGGTGAGACTGAGCTGATTCAATTTTCGTATCTAGCACTGACACGCAACGTTGGGTTGCGTTATCAGCATTCAAACAAACAATATGCAATCAAAATTGGAAGTACGTCAATTGGATGATTCGTTGAAAGCCACTCCCGATAGCAGTACACCTGGACGCCATACCCTTATCGAAAGATGGAAATGCAATGTACATGGCACCTACCAAAGTTGGTTCCTGTGGGACGAGAGACTGAAGAACT
>DAOQRI010000146.1:0-6435 GCA_035355475.1 Rhodoferax sp.
CACCGTCATGCCGTTTTTCAAATCCTTGTGGCGCTGGCCGATGATCTGCAGGTCCAGTGTCAAGACCAGGGCCGAGCAATTCGCCGCCCGGGCGCGCTCGATCAGGCGCTCGATGAAACCGCGGTCGCGAATCACGTACACCTGGAACCAGAACGGGTGGTTGCCAGTACCGGCGGCCACGTCTTCGATGGAGCAGATGCTCATAGTAGACAGGGTAAAAGGCACGCCAAAGGCCTTGGCCGCGTTGGCTGCCTTGATCTCTCCGTCGGCATGTTGCATGCCGGTCAGGCCCACGGGGGCCAGCGCCAAAGGCATGGACACCTTTTGACCGATCATGGTGCTAGCCGTGCTGCGGTTGTCCATGTTGATGGCCACGCGCTGGCGGAACTTGATTTTCTGGAAGTCCGACGCATTGGCATGGTAGGTGCCCTCGGTCCACGAACCGGAGTCGGCGTAGTCATAGAACATTCGGGGTACGCGTTTTTGTGCCAGAACGCGAAGGTCTTCGATATTGGTGATGACGGTCATGCCAGTGTCTCCTTGTGTGGGGATGATGGTATCCGTCTGCGCGCAGCTCTGGCGTGAAATCACGGCAGACCGGTTTGAAATTATTTGACGGCATGGGCTAGACTGCCCGCGTCGGCATCAGGGAGTTGCCCTGTGACCAGTCTATGGGGAGTATGCAATGCTGTGGTGGGGTGCGATCTGGGGGGCCGTGCTGGGCTACTTTATCGACCGGCACGATGCCGGATTTGGCCTGTTGGTGGGGGCGGTTTTGGGCTGGTTTGCTGCGCGCACGCTGCACAACGAACTGCTCAAGGCGATACGCGCCGAGGTCCAGAAAGTGCAGGGTGCGTTGGTACAGCCAGCAGCCCCAGCTCCAGCGCCAGCAGAGCGGGAAGATCAGGTAGACCAGATAGAGGCGCCAGCTCTGCGGGATGCAACTCCGTCGCCACTGCAGCGAGAAGATGCCCCTGCGCCAAAAGCGGCTGCGCAACCCGATTTCGCCGACACCTTTTCCGGTCAGCCCCGGCAGGGCAGAACCGAAGAGTTGCCGGAATTTCCGGCCATGCTGCAACCCGCGCTGCTGACCCGTGCGGTTGCGGCAGCGCGCAACTGGCTATTGGGTGGCAACACGATTGTGCGTATGGGGGTGCTGGTGCTGTTTGTGGGCCTGGCGTTCCTGGCCAAGTACGCCATCGACAACGCCATGTTGCCGCCCGAACTGCGCCTGGCCGCCATTGGTGCTGCGGGCATAGCGCTGTTTGTATTCGGATGGAAGCTGCGCAACCGCCAGCCCGAGCGCCTGTCCTATGCGCTGACCCTGCAAGGTGCCGGTGTGGGTGTGCTGTACCTGACCGTGTTTGCCGCCTTCAGGTTGTACCAGTTTTTGCCTGCTGGTTCGGCCTTTGTGGTGCTGGGTCTGGTGTGTGCGTTCTCCACCGCTATTGCGTTGTTGCAAAACGCCATGCCCATGGCCTTTATTGGCTTTGCGGGCGCATTTGCCGCCCCCATCCTGGTGTCCACCGGCCAGGGTGACCATGTCAGCCTGTTCAGCTATTACCTTATGCTGGGTGTGGCGATTGTCAGTGTCGCGTGGTGGCGTGCCTGGCGTGCACTCAATCTGCTGGGGTTTTTTGCCACCTTTGGCGTGGCAACAGCATGGGGTGCGCTGAAGTACCAGCCCGAGCAGCTGGCCAGCACCGAGCCCTTCCTGATCGCCTTCTTCCTGCTGTACCTGGCGGCCAGTCTGTTGTATGCCACCCGGCATAGCCTCAAACCCAAACAGGCGGTGGATGCCACGCTGGTTTTTGGTGTGCCGCTGGCGGCTTTTGGCTTGCAGGCAGGGCTGGTGCGCGAGGTGGAATTCGCCACCGCGTTTTCGTCGCTCGCTATGGGTGCGCTGTACATGGTTCTGGGCTGGTGGGCGCTCAAGCGCAAGGACGATGGCGTGGGGCAGTGGTTGGGCGAATGCTTTGCCGCACTGGGTCTGGGCTTTGTCACGCTGGCCGTTCCCCTGGCGCTGGACGCCCGCTGGACCAGTGCCGTGTGGGCGGCCGAAGGGGCTGCGGTGTACTGGATGGGCCAGCGCCAGGAGCGCTGGCTGGCGCGTCTGGCGGGCTTGGCGCTGCAGGCTTTCGCGGCCGTGAGCTTCATGAAGTCGTTTGACCATGTGCAAGCGTCCAGTTGGCCGATTGCCAATCCGGCATTCATCGGTGCAGCCCTGCTGGCGGCATCGGCTCTGGCAATTGCGCACTGGTCGCGCGCCGTGGCACCTGCCGGCGCGTCGCCCTGGGCCCGACAGTTTGCCGATCTGGAGCAGAAGCTTTCGCCCACGCTGTTCTGGGTCGGTTTTTTGTGGGCGCAATTTGCCATGGGCCATGAGATCCAACGCGCTGAACCCACGCCAGATGGTGTCTGGATGCACGTTTTCGACAACGTGCTGCGGGTTTATCTGGAAATGCTGGCCTGGCTGGGTAGTGCCTGGTTGGCGCATCGTTTTGCATTGACTTCACAGCGGCGACCCTGGTCCGTTGCGGCGACGCCTGCGCTGCTGTCCCTGCCCGTCATGGGTCTGGCGGCCCTTTATGGTGTGTTGGAACTGCGCCATGTGTTCCAGTCCTGGGGCTGGGTGGTGTGGCCGGTGGCGCTGGCGCTGCACTTTGCGACCCTTCGCAGGCTCGATGCTATGGTGCCGCAGCGCTGGTGGTCTTGGGTGCACAGTGGCGGTGTGTGGCTGGCCGTGCTGCTGGCGGCCAACTTGCTGGTGTGGGGTGTGCAGCAAGCCGGATTGCGCCACACCGCGTGGGCCAGCGTCATCTATCTGGTGGCCAGCGTGCTGGTCTTGCTGGGCCTGACACCGCGTGCCTTGTACGCATCGGACAGCCCCGTGCGCCAGCGCTGGCCACTGGACCGCTTTGCACTGGCCTATCTGTGGCGCGCGGCCGTGCCACTGGTGGCGGCAGTGGCTCTGGGGGCGTTGGCGGTAGCGGTTCACTCCGACGGCAATGCGCGACCCTTGCCTTACCTGCCGCTGATCAACCCGACGGACATCACGGTCGCTCTGGCGCTGGGCGTATGTGCGCTGTGGTTGACCCGGGTGCGCCAAAGCGACCTGGCGGTGCCCCACGGGGTGATGGACACGCGCTGGACGATGCTGCTCGCCGTGCTGGCTTTTGTCGCCATCAACACGGTGTGGCTGCGTGCGGCCCACCACCTGGGCGGCGTGCCGTGGCGCGCCAACAGCCTGTATGCGTCGTTTCTGGTGCAGGCCGGCTATTCGATTTTGTGGACGCTGCTGGCGCTGGGTCTGATGCTGGTTGCGCACCGCCGCGAAGTACGCGCGGTGTGGATGGGCGGCGCCGCGTTGCTGGGGCTGACGGTTGCCAAACTGGTTCTGGTGGATCTGTCCAATCGGGGCGGGTCCGAGCGCATCATCGCCTTCATTGTGGTGGGCGCGCTCATGCTGGTCGTGGGGTACTTCGCTCCCATTCCTCCGCCGGCACCTGATATGGATCCAGATCCGGAGAAGGAGTCCACATGAACCTGTACCGCTTCCCACTTGCCGGGCGCGCGCTGCACTTTGCCGGCGTGTGCGCCCTCATCCTCTCCAGTTGGGCGTGCAACGCGGGTGCGAGCGATGCGCCCTCCATCGACGAATTTGCTTGGCGTGGCACATTGGCCTTGCCACCGGGGGCCAGCCTGGTGCGGGTGGCGGTGCCTGTGCAGGCCCTGCTGCAAATGCACAGTAACACCGCAGCGGATCTGAGAGTGTTCAATGCCACCGGGGCGGTAGTGCCGTTTGCGCTGTTGGGGCGTTCCGATCTGAGCCAGGTGCCTCCCGCCGTGTACACACGTGCCTACACCGCCTATCCGCTGTTTGCAGCCCATGGCGCTGCCAAGCCCGTCAGCGGTGCGGTGCAGGTGCAACTCGACAGTGGCGCTGGGCAGAGCAGTGCCTGGGTGCGCTGGGACACATCTGGCGCGGGTGTACCAGCATCCGGTGCGACTGCGCAACCGCTGCAAGCGGCGCTGTTCGACTTGCGAACCGAAGAGCACTCCCTGGACGCGTTGGCCCTGAGCCTGGAGTTGCCACACAACGCACTGGTGCCAGTGACGGTGGCCTCCAGCGCGGACCTCAAGGACTGGACGCCGGTTGCGACCAAAGGCCCGTTGTACACATTTGATGGCCCTGATGCCCCCGTCAACTCCACGCTGGAGTTTCGCCAGCCCATGGTGTTGAAGGGTCGCTACCTGCGCTTGTCTTGGCCGGGGCAAACCGGAGTGACGATGCGGTCTTTGACTGCGCGCGTGGCATCTCCACAGACCACCCCCGAATCCCTGCGCTGGCCTCTGCCGCCGGGAGTGGTGGATGGCAACAGTCTGAGTTGGATGCTGCCCTTTGCCACGCCGGTTGCTGCGGTGCATCTGCAGGCAGCGCGCGACAACACGCTGGTTCCGGTGCGCATTCTGGGTCGAAACGATGCAGCTCAGCCTTGGCGAACGCTGGCCTCTTCAGTGGTGTACCGGCTGGACACGGTGGGGCAGGGCAACAGCAATCCGCCAACCCCGTTGCATGGAGCATCCCTGAGGGGCTTGCGGGTCGAGGCTGGCAAAGGGCTGGCGCTTCCCGAGGGCGGACTGCAAGCCACGTTGGAGTTTGCGCCGTTGCACGTCGCCTTTCTGGCGTCGGGTACTGGGCCATTCACGCTGGCCGCAGGACGCGCCAAAACCCAGAGTGCGACGGTGGACGTGAGCGTGCTGGGGTCGGTATCACCCGCCAAACTGGCCGAACTGCCGTTGGCGACGGTGGCTCTGGTCCAGATCCAGACGGTCAGTGGTCTGGACCGTGAAGCGTCGCACTGGCTGCCTGAAGGTGTCTCACTGCGCACGGTGCTGCTGTGGGTGGTGCTGGGCTTGGGTGTGCTGTCGCTGGGCGGTGTGGCGATGTCGTTGATGCGCCAGCTGGGCACCAAGCCCGAAAAATCAGAGTGAAATTGGCCTCAAGACCTCGTGGAATATGCGTAAGCCGCTATCAGAGTAATAGCAAAATTACGCTTCGCAACTGACCGAATTTTGGTCAGGCCAGAAACAACGCAGCCAGCGCCAGCACGGCCGGAACGGTTTGCACAAACAGGATGCGAACTTGCACCGTCAGCGCGCCCCAAATGCCAGCCACCGCCACGCAGACCAGCCCATAGACCGTAAAGGCGTGCGCAGTGGCAGGGTTGGGCAGCAAAAAGCCGCAGGCCAGTGCCGCTGCCAGAAAGCCGTTGTAGCAACCCTGGTTGGACATGGCAGGCTTCATGATGGCGGCTTTTTCAGTGGTCAAACCGAACACCTTGCGGCCACGGCTGTCAAACAGCACGGTTTCGAGCAGGAAAATGTAGACGTGGATAACGAGTACGAGTGCGGAGAGCACTTGAGCGGTGAATGGCATGGCGTGGTTCCCTAAGGGGTATTTAAGTTGAAATCTTCCTTCAAGCCGATAGAATACATAATTACGTTATGTAAATTAGTCACTTATGCGACAAATTGATTTCGATCCTTCAATGTCGACGGTTGAGACAACTCCGTCACAGCCCGTGCCGGACGGTCGCAAGACCAATGCTGCGGCCACCCAGGCAGCGCTGCGTGCCGTGGGGCGCCAGTTGTTTGGGCAGTTGGGGTACGAGGCCACCTCGCTGGGCGCCATCTGCGCTGCGGCCGGGGTGACCACCGGCGCCCTGTACCACCACTTTGGCGACAAGAAGGGCTTGTTTGCTGCCGTGGCCGAAGAACTCGATGCCAGCCTGGTGGCGCTCACTGGCAAGGCCAGTGCAGCAGCATTGGCAGCGGGTGCGGACCCCTGGCAAGCATTCCTCGTTGCGGTGGATGTCTTTTTGCAGGCAGGCATGAACCCTGAAGGCCGTCGCATTGGCCTGACTGACGCGCCCGCCGTGCTGGGCGCGCAGGCCTGGCTGGAAATTCGCGAGCGCCAGGGTCTGGGTGCGATGGCGCAAACCGTGCGCACGCTGCAGGCGCATGACCGGTTGCCCCAGGGTAATGTGCGGTTGCAGGCGCGCCTGATCCTGGGTCTGCTGTATGGCGCCATCGAGGCGCTGGCCCAACAACCCGCGGATGCGCCAACCGCGCTGACTGACGCGCGCAGCCTGGTTCATGCCATGCTGGAAGGACTGCGCGACAGCGCTGGAAAAGCCTCGGCACCGCCAGATTAAAGCGGCGCTTCAGATGTCGTCAAACAGCCCGGGGCCATTGAAGCGCGCACGCTCGATCAGCAGCAATTGCAGTTTGGTCGACACGCCACGGCCGATGACGGCGCCTTCGGTCAACGTCGCGCGCATGAGGTCTTCGATGCTGATCGAGGCGCCTTCGCCCGACCGGAAGACGGCGGACGCGTAGGTGACGTCTTCCGGCTTGCACTGAAGCTTTTCG
>DAOQRI010000147.1:0-6430 GCA_035355475.1 Rhodoferax sp.
CCCCTACCACCTGCACCTTGCGCAAGAGGAGATGTTTGTGGTGATGGAGGGCACCGGCTCGCTGCGGGTGGCGGGCGAGTTGCTGCCGATCAAGCCGGGCGATGTCATCGTCATACCGCCTGGGCGGGACTATCCGCACCAAATCATCAACACATCCAGCGCACCGCTGAAATACCTGGCCATCGGCACGACCGATGACCCCGAGATTTGCGAGTACCCCGATTCCGGCAAGTACCTCGCTGAAGGGGGTGTTGGCAGCGCCCAGCCATTCCAGGTCATTGGCAAGTTTTCTGCCAGTCTGGAATACTGGGAGGGTGAAACCGGCGCGGGCATCGATGCGCCGCAAAGCCAGAACCTGAACCAGATCCAAGGAGATTCATGAACAAGCAAACCTATGCGGCCGCACAAGGCGCACTGGCCCACGCCCGCAACGCGGCCGAGTGGGCCGGCGTGCGCTACTCCAGCGAGACCACGGCGTCGCGCTGTGTGCGCAACGACATGCCGGAGAAAAATGAGACCTCCAGTGAAGCGGGCGCCATGTGCGAGGTGCTGGTGGATGGCCACTTCGGCTATGCCGCCACGGCCGACACCAGCGCCCAGGGCTTGCAGCGTGCGTTTGACAGGGCCATTGCCACGACGAAAACCACCAGCGCCTACAAGGCCCACGCTTTCACCTCCGCGCAGCGCCCTGGCTCCACCGGCCACTACCACAGCGCGCGCGACAAGGCACTGGACGCCACCTCCCTGGCCGAAATCACAGACTGTCTGCGTGCGGCGAGTGCGGCTATGAAGGGCTCGGACCTGTTGGTCAACCGCAGCGCGCGGGTCATGACCATCCAGACCCAGCTGGCCTATTTTTCCAGTAACGGCGCTGCCATTGAGCAGGACTTCGACATGGTCAACATCGACCTGTCGGCAACGGCGGCACAGGGGCTCGAGTCCCAGACCCGCACCTGGTCCCACACCGCGCAGATGGGTGGCGAAGCGTTTGACCGCAACCACTGGACGACAGAAGCCCAGCGCGTGGCCGCCGAGGCGCTGGAGCTGTTGACCGCCGAAAACTGCCCCACCGGCGCCATGGACGTCATCCTGATGCCCGACCAGATGATGTTGCAGATCCACGAATCCATTGGCCACCCGCTGGAGCTGGACCGCATTTTGGGTGATGAGCGCAATTACGCGGGCTGGAGCTTTGTGAAGCCTGCCGATTTCGGAACGCTGCGCTATGGCTCGCCGCTGATGAACGTGAGCTTTGACCCGGGCGTGCGCCATGAGTTCGCCAGCTATGCGTTTGACGATGGCGGCAACCCTGCCCAACGAGAATTACTGATCGAAGGCGGCATGTTGCGCCGCGGCTTGGGCGCATTGGAGTCGCAGGCGCGCAGCGGTCTGGCAGGCGTAGCCAATTTCCGCTCGGCCTCCTGGAACCGCGCGCCCATTGACCGCATGGCCAACCTGAATCTGGAGCCGGGCACTTCGACGCTGGATGAACTGATTGCCCAGGTCGAAAACGGGGTGCTGATGACCACCAACCGATCCTGGTCGATCGACGACTACCGCAACAAGTTCCAGTTTGGTTGTGAGCGCGGGCAACTCATCCGCAATGGCAAGCTCGGGCCAGTGGTGCGCAACCCCAACTACCGTGGCGTGACGGTGGACTTCTGGAACCGGCTGGCCGGTGTGGGCAAGGATACAGTGGCGTATGGCACACCCTATTGCGGCAAGGGTGAGCCCAGTCAGGTGATACGCGTGGGGCACGCCTCGCCGCCCTGCCTCTTCAAGGGCGTGCAAGTGTTTGGAGGTGCAGCATGAGCCACTTCATCAACACCACACGAAGCCACTTCGACGCAGTTGCCAGCCACGTTTTGGGGCAACTCACCAGCACCGAGGCCATCACCCTGAACCTGAGCGCGGAGGACACGCTGTATGTGCGTTTCAACGCCAACCGCGTGCGCCAGAACACCGATGTGCAGCAAATGGTGCTGTCGCTGCAACTGCAGTCTTTGGGCCGCACGGTCCAGCAGTCGTGCACGCTCAGCGGCAGTCTGCAGGTGGATTGCGCACTGCTCAGCAACGTATTGCAAGCCTGCCGCGCGGAGGTGTCCGTGCTGGATGTGGACCCCAACCAGGTGCCGATTGCCAACCACGGCAACAGCGACGACTGCTTCACCGGTGCGCTGCTGGCGCCGCAGGATGTGGTGTCATCTATTCTGGACAGTGCCCAGGGGTGTGACCTGGCGGGCCTGTACGCGGGCGGTGTGGTCATTCGCGCCAACCGCAATTCGGCGGGCCAAAGCCACTGGTTTGCCACCGAGAGTTTCTTTCTGGACTACTCGCTGTACGACGGCCCCAAGGCTGCCAAAGGTGGTTACGCCGGCGCCCGTTGGGATACGCTGGCCTGGGCCGCCAACCTGGCGCGTACCCGTGACCTGTTGGACAAGCTCAAGCGCCCCACCGTCAATGTGAAGCCCGGCCAGTACCGCACCTACCTGGCACCGCGTGCGTTTGCGGATGTGCTGGGCATGATGGGCTGGAACGCCCTGTCTGCGGCAGCTTGGAAGCAGGGGCGCAGCCCATTTAAGAAACTGGTGGAGCGTGAAGCGAAATTCTCACCGTTGCTGAGTTTCAGTGAAAACTTTGGCCTGGCCTTGACGCCCCGCTTCAATAGCCAGGGCGAGGTCAGCGAGAGCCTCCTACCTCTGATGCAGGCGGGTGAATTGCGCACATTGCTGGTCAGTTCGCGTACCGCCAAGGAATATGGTTTGACAGGCAACGCTGCCGATGAGGGCGAAGCGCCCCGCGCGCTGGATGTGGCCTGCGGCACGCTGGCCGAGGCCGACATTCTCAAAGAGATTGGAACAGGCCTCTACCTCTCCAACGTGCACTACCTGAACTGGAGCGACCCGGTCTCAGCCCGTGTGACCGGCATGACACGCTATGCCTGCTTCTGGGTGGAAAACGGCGAGATCGTCGGCCCCATCAACGACCTTCGCTGGGATGAAAGCCTTTACGACGCCCTGGGCCGCAAGTTGCTGGCGCTGACCGACTGGGCCGACATCGACCCGGCGTGCGACACCTACTACACCCGCGCGTTGGGTGGTTCACGGGTGCCGGGGGCATTAATTGAGGGGTGGACATTTACGCTTTAGGGTCAAACGGCGTGACATCCACTCCGTGAAATCCACCGTTCTTCGCGTCCATGTGCAGTCTGTCGCAATCCGGTGGCGGTTGACGCAAGGGACTCCTACAGTTCGCTCATCGGGTCTGCAAAGACCAGCCAACTGGAGTTCCAACATGTCATTTGCCACCAGCCACCGTTTCAGCCTTGCTTCTTTCGCCATTGCCGCCACCATGACCGTCGCACTCAACGGCACCATGCTGGTGGGTTTCAACCAGCTCGCCGTCAACGGTGCGCACAGCCAGTCGGACGCAAGCCGCATGGCCAAGACACCCGCCACACCGTCGGTTGAACTCCAGCGTGTGGTGGTCACCGCACGCCAGGCCTGAGCCGGATGTCCGCCATGGCTGTTTCATCCAAGAATTGGGCGGCACTGGCGCTGGTAGCCTTTGCCAGCACCTTTACGTTGTCGTCCCACGCGTGGGAGTGGCCCTTCAGCAACCGCGTCACCGGTTCGGGCCAGGTCACCAAGGTGCAGCGGGCTGTGCAGGGCTTTAAGGGCATTGATCTGGAGGTGCCCGCGCAGGTGGAAGTGGTCCAGGGCGACCAGGAAGGGTTGACCATCGAAACCGATGACAACATCTCCCCGTTGATCGAGACCTTGGTGGAAAAAGACCAGCTCAAGATTCGACTGATCCAGCGTAGCGGCGGTATCAAACCCAGCAGCCTGAAGATCACGGTGCAGGCGCGCGCCTTGGAGAGCATGGCCATTTCGGGCGCTGGCAGTTTTCAGGCAGACCGGCTCGCAGGCGCGACGCTGGCTGCGCGCATTTCGGGTTCGGGCGACATCCGTATCCGTGCCCTGGATGTAGATACTTTGACGCTGGCGATCTCAGGTAACGGCGACTTCACCGCCGCAGGCCGCGCGGATACTGTGCGTATCGGCATCTCGGGAGCGGGGGATGTGAAAGCCGCCGGACTTGCCGCCAAAAACGCCAAGCTGAGCATTTCGGGTGCGGGTGACGCGAAGCTGTGGGCGACCGAGTCGCTCACCATCAGTATTTCAGGCACGGGTGACGTGGGTTACTACGGCGAGGCAGCGGTCACGCAGTCGGTGTCGGGTGTTGGACGCATCAAAAAGCTGGGGAATCGGCCTTGAACCCCCACGCTCATATTCATTCGCTGCCCCCCAAGGGGGCGCTTGCCTCCTTTGAGGCGGCTCGGCAGGAGGCATCGTGAAGAGTTTTCTGAAAGAGAACCGTGGATTCATCCTCTTCCTGATCAGCTTTGGGTTCTTTCGGCTGGCCATTGCCGACTGGAACCCCATCCCCTCGGGCTCCATGCGCCCCACCCTGCTGGAGGGTGATGTCGTGCTGGTCAACCGGCTGGCCTATGACTTCAAACTACCGTTGAGCGACACCTCGTTGGTCCAGACGGGTGAACCGCAGCGTGGCGATGTCATCACCTTCAGTTCACCCGCCGATGGCACCCGGCTGATCAAACGCCTGGTGGCGCTACCGGGTGACGTGGTGGAAATGCGTGACGAGGTGTTGACCATCAATGGCGAACGGGCCGAGTACGCAGACCCGACTGTGGCTGCTGAGCCACTGGACGGCGCCACCACCACGCCAGCCCTGCGCACCACCGAGCGCATAGGTGGCAGCGAGCGTGCGGTGCAGTTTCTGCCGCAGGTCTCCGCCCGACGCAACTTTGGTCCGGTGGTGGTACCCAAGGACCAGTTCTTTTTCCTGGGTGACAACCGTGACAACAGTGCGGACTCGCGTTACATCGGCCTGGTGCCGCGCCACTTGCTGATTGGCAAGGCGCACCATGTGGTCCTGTCCGCTGACATCAAGGGCAACTGGATGCCCCGCTTGGGTCGCACGGCGCAGGCCATCCTGTAGTAGTCGCCCCGTTTACTTTGCCGGGCTGAGCGGACCTAGAAATCCCTTCAGACTGGCCTGTTGCGCATCCCGGTAGTGAGCGCATAAACGTACTTTTTCGAGGGATTGCCCCAGCGACTTGGCCATGCCCTCAAAACGTGGCAGCAGCGGGGTGAAGTAGGACTCCATCTTTTTTGCTTGCTGTGCGCTACAAGCACCGGAAAATATGTGCGGAAAGCGTGATGGTGCGTCAATCGCCACCCTGGCAACCAGGGGTTCAAAGTTGCTGCTGATGAACGCGAACAAATCGTCGAGCATGGCCAAGTTGCGGTCACGGTTACGCACGCTCGCCATCGCTTCCCGGATATCGTGTGCGGGCGACAGCCAAAGCTGGTGCGCGGCATGGGTCAGTTCAGGATCGCGAAAATTGCCAAGGGCTGCGTAAATGTCGGCACGCTCGCGGCGGTCCGGGTTCGCGGTCACGGCAGCAACCAGGGCATCGAAAAAGGCACGGTCACCCGTCAGGGCGGCGGTGCGCAACACCAGAGCGCGGCTGTTGACGGGCAGACTTTTGCGATCAGCCAGCCAGGTGCGCGCAAGTTGGCTTGCGGCGGTTTGTAGAGTGGCATCCTGACCCATATCGGCCAGACGCCCCACCCAGCCGTTGCGCAGCAGCCGGTCGTCGGGAGCGTCGGCTGGCTTTTCCAGCAAACCCAGCGCGCGGCCACGTTCGCCAAAAGCGCGTTGCCATAATGATGCATATGCGGGCCGGTCGGCCGCATCAAGCAGTGCGTCCATGTGGGCAATCAGGGTCAGAGCTGCCTCGGCCACTTCGCGCTGCGGGTGGCTGGCAAAGTGGACTGCAATCTCCAGCGCCTCGGAAACGGCCAAGTCACTCGATTCGGTCAGTGCCTTGGCATCGTTCAGGCCGGCCAGTAGTTCGGACACGCTCAAATCAGCCGCCATCAACAAAGTGCGCATGGCTCCAGGTGCATACACCACGCGGTAGTAACCCGAGCCGCTGGCGTTGGCCTGCACCCAGGTCGGGCAGCTTGCGTCAGGCAGGTTCAGCTGGGCGGTTTGGGTCTTGAGGAGTATCCGGGAAATGCCACCCGGTGTGCGCACGGTGACGGGTACAGCCCAGAGGGAAGCGTCTGGGGCGGTGACACCCGTGGGGAGAAAACGCGACTGGGTCAGTGTCAGCACCGGTCTGGCTCGGCAGTCCAGGGCCACTGCCACACGTGGAATGCCGGGCTGGTGGGTAAATGTGCGGAATGCGCCAGCCAGCTCGGAGTCACCCGGGGCCAATGCAGCCACAAAGTCATCGCCAGTGGCGTTGCCCCACGCATGTTTTTCCATGTAGCGACGCACCCCGGCCTGGAAGCGGTCAGCGCCCAGCCAGGTCTCGAACATGGCCAATGTGACCTGG
>DAOQRI010000148.1:0-6384 GCA_035355475.1 Rhodoferax sp.
AAACCACCTTCGACCTGAGCTTGCCACCCTGGCAAGCGGGCGTGAAACGCATGTTGAGCGAGATTGACTATGGCCGCAACAGTAAACCCCACACCACATCCCGCAAGGGCATCATTCTGGCGGGAGGATCCGGTACCCGCCTGCACCCAGCAACGCTGGCCATGAGCAAACAGCTCCTGCCGGTGTATGACAAGCCGATGATTTACTACCCGCTCAGCACATTACTGCTGGCCGGAATACGCGACATTCTGATCATCAGTACCCCACAGGATACGCCGCGCTTTGTTCAGTTGCTGGGTGACGGTAGCCAGTGGGGAATCAACCTGCAATACGCGGTGCAGCCCAGCCCGGACGGGCTGGCGCAGGCGTTCATCATTGGGGACCAGTTCATTGGTAACAACGATAGCGCCCTGGTGCTGGGCGACAATATTTTCTATGGTCACGATCTGCAGATTCTGCTCAACAATGCGGATGCGCAATCGCAGGGCGCAACCGTATTTGCCTACCATGTGCAAGACCCCGAACGCTATGGCGTGGTGGCGTTTGATGCCGCTGGCAAAGCGCGCAGCATCGAGGAAAAGCCGGTCAAGCCGCAGAGCAATTACGCCGTCACCGGCCTGTATTTTTACGACCAGCAGGTAGTGGATATTGCCAAGGCGGTCAAACCCAGCGCACGTGGCGAACTGGAGATTACCGCGGTCAACCAGGCCTACCTCGAACTGGGTCAGCTCAGTGTGCAAATCATGCAACGTGGCTATGCCTGGCTCGATACCGGCACCCACGACAGCTTGCTGGAAGCGGGCCAGTTCATTGCTACGCTGGAACGTCGCCAGGGGCTCAAAATTGCCTGCCTGGAAGAAATTGTCTGGCGCAATGGCTTCATCGACAGCGAACAACTGGCCAAGCTCGCACAGCCTCTGGCCAAGAACGGCTATGGCCAGTATTTGCTGGGCTTGCTGAAGGAAGGCACCCGGCCATGAAGGTGACACGCACCACCATTCCTGATGTCATGCTGATCGAACCCCGGGTGTTTGGAGACGCTCGTGGGTTTTTCTTCGAGAGCTTTAACCAGCGGGCTTTTGCCCAAGCGACGGGTGTTGAAACACAGTTTGTTCAGGACAACCATTCGCGCTCTGCACATGGCGTGTTGCGTGGTTTGCACTACCAGATCCAGCAGCCTCAAGGCAAACTGGTGCGCGTGGTTGTAGGTGAAGTGTTTGATGTTGCGGTCGACATCCGTCGCTCCTCACCCACATTCGGAAAATGGGTTGGTGCGATTTTGTCGGAACAGAACAAAGCGCAATTCTGGGTGCCACCCGGTTTTGCGCACGGGTTTGTGGTCATGTCCGAGGCCGCGGAATTCCTGTACAAGACGACAGAGTACTACGCGCCAGAGCACGAACAATGCATTGCCTGGAACGACCCGTTCCTGAATATTACCTGGCCGGATCTGGGTGAAGCGCCCAAGTTATCCGCCAAAGATGCCGCGGGTGCGTTGTGGGACCAGGCCCGGTTCTTTGACTGATATTCCCATGAATCCCAGACACATTGGCACTTCGGTTTTGACGCTGCTGCTGGGCCTGCTGGGTGCCTGCGCACTGCCGCCGCATGTGGACGCACCCATTGCGCCCGCTCTGGCATCCACGACCCTGGCGGGTACTGAATGGGTAGCATTTTCGGTTGATGGTGTGCCTGAGATCACGCTGCCAAAGCCCAGACTGCGTTGGGCGAGTGCGGACCAGGTCACGGGTACCGGCGGTTGCAATGCCTTTCGGGGCGCAGCGCAGGTCGGAACAGGAACGCTCAGGCTGGGGCCATTGGCGTCAACGGGAAGGGCGTGCCTGAGCATGCCGGGCTCTCAGGAAGATTTTTACTTCAAGGCGCTGGAGTTGACCCGAAAAGCCCGACTCGAACGGGATCAACTGGTTTTGATGGATGAATCCGGGAAAGTATTGGCGCGGTTCCTGAGAACCAATTGAGTCTTTTGTGCGGGAGCCCAGATTGGTGGACTACCATGCAAGTACACAAGAAAAAAGCCGGAAGCTTTTGGAAGCTTCCGGCTCTATTCGTGGTGCCCGGGGCCGGAATCGAACCGGCACGCCTTGCGGCGCGGGATTTTGAGTCCCGTGCGTCTACCAATTCCACCACCCGGGCGACGCTGTAAATCAAGACCTAAATTATGGCACATTTATGGACATGAAATATCCAACGATTGAAGATGCCATTGGCAAGACGCCCATGGTCGCCTTGCAACGCATTGGTGCTGCTGGGAACGCGGCGCGCAACACAGTGGTGCTGGGTAAGCTGGAGGGAAATAACCCCGCCGGTTCGGTGAAAGACAGACCTGCCCTGTCCATGATCCAGCGTGCGCAGGAGCGCGGTGAGATCAAGCCTGGTGACACCTTGATTGAGGCCACCTCGGGCAACACCGGCATTGCGCTGGCCATGGCGGCTGCCATCAAGGGCTACCGCATGGTGCTCATCATGCCGGAGGACTTGTCTATCGAGCGGGTGCAAACCATGAAGGCGTTTGGGGCCGAACTGATTCTCACACCCAAGAGCGGCGGTATGGAATATGCCCGCGATCTGGCGGAGCAGATGAAGCGCGATGGCAAGGGCGTGGTGCTGGACCAATTTGCCAATGCCGACAACCCGCGCATCCATTACGAGACAACCGGGCCCGAGATCTGGGCCGATACGCAGGGCAAGATCACGCACTTTGTGAGTGCCATGGGAACCACTGGCACTATCACTGGCGTTGCGCGTTTCTTGAAGGAAAAAAATCCGGCCATTCGTATTGTGGGCGCCCAACCGTCCGAGGGTTCACGCATTCCCGGCATTCGCAAGTGGCCGCAGGAATATTTGCCCAAGATCTATGACCCGGCCAATGTGGATGAGCTGGTGTACGTGAGCCAATCGGATGCGGAAGAAATGTGCCGTCGCCTGGCCCGGGAAGAGGGCATATTTGGCGGAATTTCGGCCGCTGGGGCGTGCTGGGTTGCGCAGGAAATTGCGATGCAGGAAAAAGACGCGACTATTGTGTTCATTGTCTGTGACCGGGGCGACCGTTACCTCTCTACTGGCGTATTTCCCGCATGACAAACGCCTTCAAATTTTGTCCGCAATGCGCTACAGCGCTGGCGTTCATCACGCTGTCGGAGGACGGTGGCGACAAGATGCGCTTGCGTTGCCCTGCGTGCAATTACACGCACTGGAACAATCCGGTTCCCGTGCTGGCCGCTGTCATTGAATACGATGGGCAGATACTGTTGGCTCGCAATGCCGCGTGGCCGGGCAAGATGTACGCGTTGATTACCGGCTTCATGGAAGCCGGAGAGACGCCGCAAGAGGGTATTGCCAGAGAGATTTCTGAGGAAACCAATTTGACGACGGAGTCACTGGCCTTGATTGGGGTCTATGACTTTCAGCGCATGAACCAGGTCATCATTGCCTACCATGCGGTGTGTCATGGCGAGGTCCGTCTGTCGCCCGAGTTGGTGGACTATCGCCTGTATGCGCCGCACAGCGTGAAATGCTGGCCGGCAGGCACCGGGTACGCTCTGGCGGATTGGCTGAAGTCGCGTGGTCACACACCCAGCTTCATTGAATTTCCCAAAAGGGACTAGCTCCAACCGCGCCTTGCGCTCGCGATGGGATGTTGTTTACAGAGTTACCAAGGATTCGCTATGCAAGTCGACAAAGAAATTGACACCAAGGGCCTGAATTGCCCGCTGCCCATTCTGCGGGCCAAGAAGGCACTTGCAGAAATGTCAACCGGTCAGTTGCTTAAAGTAGTGGCCACAGATCCCGGCTCCATGCGTGACTTTGGGGCGTTTGCCAAACAAACAGGCAATGAACTCGTCTCGCAGGAAGCCATTGGCGACGAATTCATCCACGTGCTGCGCAGGCGCTAACCCAAACGGGCCAGCTGCTCACGCATCTTGGCCAGCGTGGCGCTGAAGTCATCCAGGCGCTTGCGCTCCTGCTCCAGCACCGCAGCGGGTGCCTTGGCAACAAAGGCTTCGTTACCCAGTCGGGTTTGGGCCTTGGTGATTTGCTCTTCCAGGCGGGCCACTTCCTTACCCAGACGCAGTTTCTCAGCCGCCACGTCCACTTCCATGTGCAGGCAGATGCGTGCTTCGCCCACCACGGCCACCGGTGCTGCTTGCGCCGCAGCCGCCCATGCGGCCTGATCGTCAAACAACTTCACTTCGTTGAGCTTGGCCAGTGCTTGCAGTACCGGTGCTGCGCTCTTCAAGAAAGCGCCTTCGGCAGCTGTATTGGCCACCACATACAACGGCAAGCGGGTGGATGGAGACACGCTCATTTCGCCCCGCAGATTGCGGCAGGCGTCCACTAGCAGCTTGAGCTTGGCGACATAGGCTATCGATCCTTCGTCAATGCGTTCGGGCTGGCTCAGTGGGTAGGCCGCGATGCTGACCGATGGTCCTTGCCGACCAGCAACCGGCGCCACTTTCTGCCACAGTTCCTCGGTGATAAAGGGGGTGATGGGGTGCAGCAGGCGCAGCAGGGTTTCCAGCGTGCGGATCAGAGTGCGGCGGGTGGCGCGCTGCTGGGCCGGCTTGCCAGTCTGGATCTGCACCTTGGCAATTTCCAGGTACCAGTCGCAGAACTCATTCCAGGCAAAGTCATAGATGGTGTTGGCAACGTTGTCCAGGCGGTAATCGGCAAAGCCTTGGGCAACCTCGGCTTCGGCCTTTTGCAGCAAGGACACGATCCAACGGTCCGGCGCGCTGAATTCCAGATAGCCACCGATCTCACAGGCGGCCGCAGCGTGTTCTTCCAGACCACAGTCCTGGCCTTCGCAGTTCATCAGCACAAAGCGGGTGGCGTTCCACAGCTTGTTGCAGAAGTTGCGGTAGCCCTCGCAGCGTTTGCTGTCGAAGTTGATGGAGCGTCCCAGGGATGCCAGCGCGGCAAAGGTGAATCGCAGCGCATCAGCACCATAGGCGGGGATACCCTCAGGGAATTCTTTTTCGGTGTTCTTGCGTACTTGCGGCGCGGTCTCGGGTTTGCGCAGGCCTTCCGAGCGCTTGGCAAGCAGGGGGCCGAGTTCGATGCCGTCGATCAGGTCCACGGGGTCGAGCACATTGCCTTCGCTCTTGCTCATCTTCTTGCCCTGCGCGTCCTTCACCAAGCCATGGATGTAGACATGCTTGAACGGCACGCGTCCGGTGAAATGCGTGGTCATCATGATCATGCGGGCTACCCAGAAGAAGATGATGTCATAGCCGGTAACCAGCACGGAGCTGGGCAGGTAGAGGTCATAGTCCTGTGTTTTTTCAGGCCATCCCATGGTGGAGAAGGGCACCAGCGCGGATGAGTACCAGGTGTCGAGCACGTCTTCATCGCGCTTGAGCGTCTTGCCTGGCGCCTGGGCCTGGGCCTCGGCTTCGTTGCGGGCGACGTAGACCTTGCCATCTTCGTCATACCAGGCCGGAATCTGGTGGCCCCACCAGAGCTGGCGGCTGATGCACCAGTCGGTGATGTTGTTCATCCACTGGTTGTAGGTGTTGATCCAGTTCTCGGGCACAAAACGCACTTCGCCCGATTGCACTGCGTCAATGGCTTTTTGGGCAATGGATTTGCCGGTGGCGTCCTGCGGGCTGACCTTGTTCATAGCGACAAACCACTGGTCGGTCAACATCGGCTCAATCACCTGACCGGTGCGAGCGCAGCGTGGCACCATGAGTTTGTGCTTCTTGACTTCGACCAGCAGGCCCTGCGCGTCCAGGTCTTTGACGATCTGTTTGCGTGCAGCAAAGCGGTCCATGCCGACGTAGGCGGCAGGGGCCTCTGCGTTGATCTTGGCGTCGAGCGTCAGCACGCAGATCATGGGAAGTTTGTGGCGCTGACCCACTGCATAGTCATTCTGGTCATGGGCGGGCGTGACCTTGACCACGCCGGTGCCGAAGGCCTTGTCCACGTAGTCGTCTGAAATGACGGGGATGGTGCGTCCGCACAGGGGCAGGGTGACGTGCTTGCCAATCAAGTGGGCATAGCGCTCGTCTTCCGGGTGCACCATGGCTGCTACGTCGCCGAGCATCGTCTCGGGGCGGGTGGTGGCAACGACCAGGCCTTCCACCATTTCGCCATTGACCATCTGTGGGCCATCGGCAAACGGGTAGCGGATGTGCCACAGCGAGCCGTCTTCCTCTTCGCTCTCGACTTCCAGATCGCTCACCGCGCTCATCAGCACCGGGTCCCAGTTCACCAGTCGTTTGCCACGGTAGATCAGGCCTTGCTGGTATAGCTGCACAAAGGTTTCAGTCACGGTCTTGGACAGCTTGTCGTCCATGGTGAAGTACTCGCGGCTCCAGTCCACGCTGTCGCCCATGCGGCGCATCTGGGTGGTGATGGTGT